>NZ_JBEZJL010000019.1:0-149942 GCF_040651755.1 Actinomadura sp. NPDC048394
ACCCACACCCAACCTCCACCCACCCCCCCCCCCCCCACCCCCCCCCCCCCCCCGCGGGGGGGGGGGGGGGCGCCCGCGCCCCCCCCCCCCCCCGCCTCCGGAGGCGCTCCGTCAGGACCAGGCGAGCATGCGCAGCGGGTCCTCGAGCATGTCGCCGACGTCGCGCAGGACGCGGGAGCCGAGCTCGCCGTCGACGATGCGGTGGTCGAACGACAGCGCGAGCGTGGTGACCTTGCGGATCGCCAGCTCGCCCTCGTGCACCCACGGCATGTCGCGGATCTGGCCGAACGCCAGGATCGCGGCCTCGCCGGGGGTGAGGATCGGGGTCCCGGTGTCCACGCCGAACACGCCGACGTTGGTGATGGTGATGGTGCCGTCGGACAGGTCGGCAGGGGACGCCTTGCCCGCGCGGGCCTTCTCCGTCAGCTCGGTCAGCGCGCGCGCCAGGGCGGGCAGGGACATGTCCTGCGCGTCCTTGATCTTCGGGACGATCAGGCCGCGGTCGGTGGCGGCGGCGATGCCGAGGTTGACGTAGCGCTTGACGACGATCTCCGCGCCGGACGGGCCGTCCGCCCAGGTGGAGTTCACCATCGGGTGGCGCGCCACCGCGGTGAGCAGCGCGCGCGCGACGAGCAGGAGCGGGGAGACCTTGACCCCGGCGAAGTCGGGCAGGTCGCGCAGCCGCGCCACCGCCTCCATCGTGCGGGTCACGTCGACCTGGAGGAACTCGGTGACGTGCGGCGCGGTGAACGCCGAGCCCGACATCGCGGTGGCGGTCGCCTTCCGGACGCCCTTGACCGTGATCCGCTCCTCGCGTTCCGCGGCGGCGGCGGGCGGCGCCTGCGCGCCCTGTGCGGGGGGCGGGCCGGCCTGGGCGGCGAGGACGTCGTCGCGGGTGATCGAGCCGTTCGGGCCCGAGCCGGTGATCGTCGTCAGGTCGACGCCGAGGTCCTTGGCCATCTTCCGGACGGGCGGCTTGGCCAGCGGCAATCCGTTTTCCACAGGCTGTGGACGAACGGCCGGTGCAGGCGGCCGTTCGACCGGCGGCGCGGGCGGCGCGGGCGGTGCGGGTGCCTGCGGCGGCGCCGGAGCCTGCGCGGGCACCGGCGGCGGCGCGCCGTTGGACGCCTTGCGAGGACGGCGCTTGGTCGTCCCCTCCTTGACCCCGTAGCCGACCAGGACGGGCTGGCGTTTTGGCTGGTCAGGGCTCGTCATGCCGGGCTCGTTGGCGGCCGGGACACCCTCCTCGCGCATCGCCGCGGCCTGCGCCGGAGGCTCGGACACCGGGGTCGCGACACCGCCGTCCGCCTCGGTGCTCACCGCGATGATCGGCACCCCGACGTCCACGGTCTGGCCCTCGGTGACCAGCAGCTCGGCGACCACGCCCTCGAACGGGCACGGCAGCTCCACGATCGCCTTGGCCGTCTCGATCTCCACGATCGTCTGGTTGACCTCGACGGTGTCGCCGGGCTGGACGTGCCACTTGACGATCTCCGCCTCGGTCAGCCCCTCGCCGACGTCCGGCAGCTTGAACAGTTTCGGGCTCACCGGCGTCACCACGCGAAGGTACGGTCGACCGCGTCGAGGATGCGGTCGAGGTCGGGCAGGTAGTGGTCCTCGAGGCGGGACGGCGGGTACGGGGTGGACGCCCCGCCGACCCGCAGCACCGGCGACTCCAGCCGGTAGAAGCACTTCTCGGTGATCCGCGCGGCCAGCTCGGCCCCGAACCCGCCGTACACCGGGGCCTCGTGGACGACGACGCAGCGTCCGGTGCGGTTCACCGAGCCGGTGACCGCGTCGATGTCGAGGGGGTTGAGCGAGCGCAGGTCGATGACCTCCAGCGAGCGTCCCTCGTCGGCGGCGGCGGACGCGGCCTCCAGGCACGTCTTCACCGACGGCCCGTAGGCCAGCACCGTGACGTGCTCGCCCGGCCGGACGACCTTCGCGTCGTGCAGCGGCGCCCAGTCGCCGGGGGCGGCGTCGACGTCGACGTCGGCCTTGTCCCAGTACCGGCGCTTCGGCTCGAAGAAGATCACCGGGTCGGGGGAGGCGATCGCCTGCTGGATCATCGTGAACGCGTCGGCCGGGTTGGAGCAGGCGACGACGCGCAGGCCGGCGGTGTGCGTGAAGTACGCCTCCGGTGACTCCGAGTGGTGCTCGACGGCGCCGATGCCGCCGCCGCACGGGATGCGGACGACCACCGGCAGCGACAGCGCGCCCAGCGACCGCATGCCCATCTTGGCGAGCTGGGTGATGATCTGGTCGGCCGCGGGGAACACGAACCCGTCGAACTGGATCTCGCAGACCGGCCGGTACCCGCGCAGCGCGAGCCCGATCGCGGTGCCGACGATGCCGGACTCGGCCAGCGGCGTGTCGATCACCCGCTCCTCGCCGAAGTCCTTCTGCAGCCCGTCGGTGATCCGGAACACGCCGCCGAGCTTGCCGACGTCCTCGCCCATGACCAGGACCTTCGGGTCGTTCTCCATGGCCTTGCGCAGGCCGGTGTTCAGCGCCTTGCCGAGCGTCAGGGTCTGCGCGGTCACGACGTCACCTCTTCCTCGAAGGACGCCAGGTAGGCGGCGAACTGCTCCTGCTCCTCGGTCATCAGCGGATGGTCTTCGGCGTAGACGTGCTCGAACATCGACAGCGGCTCCGGGTCCGGCAGGGCGAGGCAGCCCTCCCGCAGCTCCTTGGCGACCTGCTTGGCCTCGGCCTCGACCTCGTCCAGGAACGCGGTGTCGGCGAGGTCGTTGCGGACCAGGTACGCCTTGACCCGCTCGATCGGGTCCTTGAGCTTCCACGCCTCCTCTTCGGCCTTCAGCCGGTAGCGCGTGGGGTCGTCGGTGGTGGTGTGGGCGCCCATCCGGTACGTGAACGCCTCGATCAGCGTGGGGCCCTGGCCCGTCCGCGCGTTCTCCAGGGCCTTGCGGGTGACGGCCAGGCACGCGAACACGTCGTTGCCGTCCACCCGTAGCCCGGGAAAGCCGTAGCCCTGCGCGCGCTTGTAGAGCGGGATGCGGGTCTGCTTCTCCAGCGGCTCGGAGATGGCCCACTGGTTGTTCTGGCAGAAGAACACGATCGGGGCGTTGAACACGGAGGCGAACACGAACGCCTCGTTCACGTCGCCCTGCGACGTCGCGCCGTCGCCGAAGTACGCCATCGTGGCGCCGGCGGACGGCGTGCCCAGCACCCCGTCGCGCTGCACGCCCATCGCGTAGCCCGTCGCGTGCAGCGTCTGGCTGCCGATCACGACGGTGTACAGGTGGAAGCCGTGCTCGGCGGGGTCCCAGCCGCCGTGGTTGACGCCGCGGAACAGGCCGAGCAGGTTCAGCGGCGGGACGTCCCGGCACCACGCGACGCCGTGCTCGCGGTAGGTGGGGAAGACCATGTCGTGCTCGGACAGCGCGCGTCCCGAGCCGATCTGCGCGGCCTCCTGGCCGAGCAGCGACGCCCAGAGGCCGAGCTCGCCCTGCCGGGTCAGCGCCACGGCCTCCCGGTCGATCCGGCGGACGATCACCAGGTCGCGGTACAGCCCGCGGATCTCCCCGGCGCTCAGGTCCAGCGGGTAGTCGGGATGCTCGACGCGCTCGCCCTCGGGGGTGAGGAGCCTGATGAGCTCGGGTTCGGCGAGCTCGGAGGCGCCTGGCGCGCCGCGCACGGAGTCGATCGTCATTGATGGCACTCCTCGTTCGGGGCCGGTACGCGGGATCGCCGCACAGCCGGCCGATGTCAGCGGCCCCGTCCCCGGTAAGGGACAAAAGCCACCAAAGACATCGTGGCAGACATCACACCCGGAGATGCAAGTGCCGCCGCTCTATCTCCTACCCCGCTCCGGAGCCCCGATCCGCTGTGACGCACACCACCCAGCACGCCAGCCCGCGCGCCACCCCGAGCCGGGCCTCACTCGCGGGAGAGCGCGCGCGTCGCCCCGGCGGCGACAGTCAGGCCGAGGACCAGCCCGGCGGCCACGATGAAGTTGGCCACCCACTGGTAGATCCCGCTCGGCGCGAACTCGACCTCCTGCCCGAGGCTGCCGATCGGCAGCAGCAGGTCCAGCGTGTAGAAGAACGCGTTGAAATGCGGCTTGTGGCCGGTGTCCAGCACGTCCGGCCGGTGGATGGAGAAGACGATCGTCCCGAACGCCAGCAGCCCGACCAGCCAGCTCGCCGCCCGGAACGGCCGGTACCCGTAGCCGACCAGGACGTCCTGCAGGAACCCGACGACCTTCAGCGGGATGCCCTGCGTGCGGCGCCGGTCGCGGGCCTTGGCGAGCAGGACCGAGCGCCCGTCGGCGTCCAGGCCGAGGGACCGGTAGGTGGCGGCGAGCCGCTCGTACGGCTGCGGCGCGTAGCCGTCGGTGTCGCGGCGCAGCCAGGCCAGCCGCTCGCGCGCGGTCAGCGGCGGCTCGAGCGTCTCGTACTGCAGCCCGTCGAGCTGGAGCCGGTCCGGCCACGTCGCCGCCTCGTCCCGCAGCAGGTTGATCCGCGCGTACGACATGTCGGTCGTCCCGGCGATCTTGTCGGCCGGGCGCAGCAGCAGCTCCTCCGCCTGGACGCGCTGCAGGCTCAGCGCCGTCCCCTGCTCGTGCCGCAGGTGCGCGCCGCGCAGGCTGAGCTGCCCGGTGACGTGCGCCCCGGAGAAGCTGACCGAGCCGTGCGCGGTGAACCCGTCCGAGCAGTACACGTCGGTCTCGACGGTGAGGTCGTCGGCGTTCAGCGCGGTCCGCTCCGGCGCCGACAGGTGCGCGCCGACGAACGACAGGTACCCGCCGACGCGGGCGCCGCGCAGCCGGACCTCGCCCTCCGCGACGAACCCGCCGTCGCAGAACACGTTCGCCGCCACGTCCAGCCGGCTCGCGTACAGCGCGGCGCCGGACGGGTTGTGCAGCCGCGCCTTCCGGAAGATCAGCTGGCCGCCGACCCGCGCGCCGGGCAGCCGGACCTCGCCGTTCGCCGCGAACCCCTGGTCGCAGTAGACGTTCGCCTCGACCGTCAGCCGGTCGGCGAGCAGCGCGTCCCCGCCCGGGTTGGACAGCTGGACGCCCGACATATTCAGGATGCCGGTGATGTTCGCCCCGTCCAGCCAGAGCCCGCCGGAGATCCGGCTGCCCTCCAGCCACAGGTGGCCGTCCACCCGGGTGCCGGACGCGACCAGCCCCGGCAGCCGGCACCCCATCAGGTGGACGCTGTTCATGCTGGCCCAGTACAGGTGCGGCGCCTCGTCGAACGAGCAGGCCGTCAGCGCCAGCGGCACCCGCACCTCGGCGTGCCCGAGGTTCAGCGACCCGGTGATCCGGGCGCCGCTCAGCCGGACGGCGGCGACCCGTCCCGGCTCCGGCTCCACCGCGCCGACCAGCAGCGCGACCAGCACCTCGGCCCTGACCATCCGGTCATGACCCCACTGCGTCGCGTACCCGGGATCGTCGCGGGCGGGGTCGCCGGTCGACAGGTCCACGGATTCGCCGCTCGGGAACGCCTCCCACAGGCGGCGCTCCGAAGGGGTCAGGTCCTCGATGTTCATCGGACGTCTCCGGGGGATGCGGGCGGGGTGCGGACGGGGGGATGCGTGGGTCGCGCGTGCCAATGGTGCCGTACGCTTCAGGATCGTAAGCAAAAGCGCAGATCAGTGAGGGGGCGATCGTGGCGCGTGTCGTCGTCGACGTCATGCTCAAGCCGGAGATCCTCGACCCGCAGGGCCAGGCGATCGCCCGGAAGCTGCCGCAGATGGGCTTCGACGGCGTCGTGGCCGTCCGGCAGGGCAAGCGGTTCGAGGTCGAGCTCGAGGGCCCGGCCGACGAGGCCGCGCTCGAGCGGGTCCGCCGCATCGCCGAGACCCTGCTCGCCAACCCGGTGATCGAGAACTTCGAGGTGCGGGTGCTGCAGCCCGAGGGCCTCGAGCCCGACGCCTCGGACGAGCGTGGCGAAGGCCTCATCGAAGGCCTCCCCGAGGGCTCCCCGGCCGAGACGCCGCAGGTCGAAGGGCAGCCCGGGCAGCCCGATGGCCTCCAGGGCGACGCGAAAGACCCGACAGTATAGCGGTTACGGAAGATTCCGGCGGGGAAGTCTTAGCTGCGTCGAGTCGTCGAGCACGCTCCGGGACCGGGGGCCCTGCCGGAACGCCCGGGGCATGACACGAGGTGTCCGGGGTGGATATGGAGTTCGCGCTCGCGCTGCCGCGGGAGGCGCCGAGCATTCCGGTGGTACGCCGGGTCGTGGGGGACGCGCTGCGGGGGCTGGGCGTCGCCGAGGACTGCGTCGCCGACATCCTCGTCGCCGCGTCCGAGGCGTGCACCAACGCCGTCCAGCACGCCCGCGCCTCGGGCGACTACCGGGTCGCCGGACGCGTCGACCACGGCACCTGCCTGCTGGAGATCGAGGACGGCGGCCACGGCCCCCGTCCCGTCCCACGGGAACCAGGAGTTTTGAGCGAATCCGGGCGCGGGATTAAAATCATGCGGGCGCTGGTGGACGATCTGGACATCGACCGCACGCCCGACCGGGGCACCATCGTTCACCTGCGGAAGCGCCTGACCTGGCGGGACGGGGCCCTGGTCGGCGGCCTCGAGCGCCGGCTCATGCACACGGCCGGGTAGATTGGTACGCGCGCGGGGGGATTGTGCGACGCGCGCAGCGGTGATCGGCGGATGAGACCCGACCGTCCCGGCCGCACCTCATTTCGGAGGAACAGAACAGATGGACGCTGCCCGGGTGGGGGTCATCACCTTCCCTGGTTCCCTGGACGACAAGGACGCCGCGCGTGCCGTGCGGCTGGCCGGCGCCGAGCCGGTCGCGCTCTGGCACGCCGACCACGACCTGCGGGGAGTCGACGCCGTCGTGCTGCCCGGCGGGTTCTCCTACGGGGACTACCTGCGGGCCGGCGCGATCGCCCGGTTCGCGCCGCTGATGACCGAACTCGTCGCGGCCGCGAAGGCCGGGCTGCCGGTCCTCGGCATCTGCAACGGCTTCCAGGTGCTCTGCGAGTCGCACCTGCTCCCGGGCGCGCTGCTGCCCAACGCCGGGCTGCACTTCGTCT
Source organism: Actinomadura sp. NPDC048394 (assembly GCF_040651755.1). NCBI lineage: Bacteria > Bacillati > Actinomycetota > Actinomycetes > Streptosporangiales > Thermomonosporaceae > Actinomadura > Actinomadura sp. NPDC048394. Next base: position 7,033 of record NZ_JBEZJL010000019.1, read on the forward strand.
GCCGCGACCAGCGGCTGCGCGTCGAGAACGCCGGCACCGCCTGGACCTCGGAGTACACCGAGGGCCAGGAACTGGTGATCCCGGTCAAGAACGCGGACGGCCGCTACACCGCCGACCGCGAGACGCTGGCCGAGCTGGCCGACTCCGGCCGGATCGTCGCCCGCTACCTCGACCTGAACCCCAACGGCTCCCTCGACGACATCGCCGGGATCTGCAACGAGGCCGGCAACGTGGTCGGGCTCATGCCGCACCCCGAGCACGCCGCGGAGTCGCTGACCGGGCCGTCCACCGACGGGCTCGGCTTCTTCACCTCGATCGTCAAGAGACTGGTCAACGCATGAGCGAGCAACGGCCCCACTCTTCCGGCCGCGCGGGGCGCGACGCCGCGCACGACGAGCCGTCGCTGGACTGGCTGGACGAGCTGAAGTCCGACGCCGACGACCCCGAGCTGCAGCCCGTCGACCCGTCGGTGACGCAGGCCTTCGAGGCGATCCTCGAGGAGGACCGGTCCAACGCGGCCGCCGCGTCGCCCGGCACGTCCGGCATTCCCGGCCTTCCTGGTGCGTCCGGAGCGCCCGGCGGGCCCGGTGCGCCCGGTGCGTCCGGAGCGCCCGGCGGGCCCGGCGGGGAGCCGTCCGCGCCGGTGCCGCCTTCGGCGTCGCCCGGGCCGCAGGGGCCGTTCACCGGCCCGCTGCCCGTGCTGAACGACGACCAGGCCGCCGGACGCACCCCGCCCGCCGTGCCCGCCGGCCTCGCCGGTCCTGCCGTCCCCTCGGACGACCTGGCGCGCGCGCTGGCCGAGGAGGGCGTCGCCGTCCCCCTCCCGCCGCACGCCGACCCCACGCTCACCACCCCCGACCTCGGCGAGTACGCGGCGTTCCCGCCGCCGCCCGCCGCCCCGCAGCGCGTCGCAGGCCCCGCGACGGGTCCGCTGCCGGCCATCGGCTCCGGCACCGGTCCGCAGCCCGCTGTCGGGCCGCAGGGACCGTCTGGCCCTTGGCAGGGCCCCGGCGCGAGCCCGCAGCCCGCGGCCGGCCCCGGCACGGGTCCGCTGCCCGCGGTGAACCCGCACACCGGTCCGCTGCCCCCGGTCGGCCCGGGGACCGGCCCCCTGCCCGCCATCGGCTCCGGCACGGGTCCGCTGCCCGCCGTGAGTCCGAACACCGGCCCGTTCCCCGCCGTCGGCCCGTCCGGCACCGGCGCGTTCCCGGCCGTCGGCCCGTCCGGCACCGGCCCGCAGCCGGCCGTCGGGCCTGGCACCGGCCCGCTGCCCGCCGTCGGCTCCGGTACCGGCCCGCAGCCCGCCGTGGGCTCCGGCACGGGCCCCCAGCCGGCCGTCGGGCCCAACACCGGCCCGCAGCCGGCCGTCGGCTCCGGCACCGGCCCGCAGCCCGCCGTCGGCGGCCCCAACACCGGGCCCCAGCACGCCGTCGGGTCCGGGACGGGCCCGCAGCCCGCCATCGGCGGCGGCGCCCGGCTCGCGATCGAGTCGTCCGTCCGGGCCGACCCCGGCACCGACACCGTCGCCATCGCCGCCGCCTCGCCGGACCGCCCGCAGCCGTACGCCGAGCTGGGCATGAACGACGAGGAGTACCAGCGCGTCCGGCACATCCTCGGCCGCCGCCCCACCTCCGCCGAGCTGGCGATCTACTCGGTGATGTGGAGCGAGCACTGCTCCTACAAGAGCTCCAAGGTGCACCTGCGCCAGTTCGGCGACAAGGCGCCCAAGACCGACAAGCTGCTCGTCGGGATGGGGGAGAACGCCGGCGTCGTCGACATCGGCCAGGGCTGGGCGGTCACCTTCAAGGTCGAGTCGCACAACCACCCGTCCTACGTCGAGCCGTACCAGGGCGCCGCGACCGGCGTCGGCGGGATCGTCCGCGACATCATGTCGATGGGCGCCCGGCCGATCGCCGTCATGGACTCGCTCCGCTTCGGCCCGGCCGACGCCCCCGACACCCAGCGCGTCCTGCCCGGCGTCGTCGCCGGCGTCGGCGGCTACGGCAACTCCCTCGGCCTGCCGAACATCGGCGGCGAGACCGTCTTCGACGCCTGCTACGAGGGAAACCCGCTGGTCAACGCCCTGTGCGTGGGCGTGATGAAGCACGAGGACATCAAGCGCGCCGTGGCCCCCGGCCCCGGCAACAAGGTGATCCTGTTCGGCGCCCTCACCGGCCCGGACGGCATCGGCGGCGCGTCCGTCCTCGCGTCCGCGACGTTCGACGAGGAGTCCCACCAGAAGCGGCCGTCGGTCCAGGTCGGCGACCCGTTCATGGAGAAGCTGCTCATCGAGTGCTGCCTGGAGCTGTTCCGCGAGGACCTCGTGGTCGGCATCCAGGACCTCGGCGCCGCCGGCGTCTCCTGCGCGACGACGGAGCTGGCCGCGGCCGGCACCGGCGGCATGCACGTCGACCTCGACGCCGTCCCGCTGCGCGACGCGACCCTGCGCCCTGAGGAGATCCTCATGAGCGAGTCGCAGGAGCGCATGATGGCGGTCGTGTCGCCCGACAAGGTCGACCGCTTCATGGAGATCTGCCGCCGCTGGGAGATCCCCGCCACCGTCATCGGCCAGGTCACCGACACCCGCCGCCTCGTCATGACGTGGCGCGGCGAGACGATCGTCGACATCCCGCCGGTCACCGCCGCCGACGAGGGCCCCGTCTACGAGCGTCCCCTCGAGCCCCCGAAGGACCTCGGCGCCCTCCAGTCCGACACCCCGGGCCGGCTGACCCGCCCGTCCAACGGCGACGAGCTGCGCCGCACCGTCCTGTGGCTCGCGGGCTCCCCGAACCTGGCGAGCAAGACGTGGGTGACCTCGCAGTACGACCGGTACGTGCTGGGCAACACCGTCCTCGCCATGCCGGAGAACGCGGGCGTCGTCCGGATCGACGACGAGTCGGGCCTCGGCATCTCCCTCTCCCTCGACGGCAACGGCCGCTACGCCCGCCTCGACCCGTACTCGGGCGCGCAGCTCGCGCTGTCCGAGGCGTACCGCAACGTGGCCGCCACCGGCGCCCGCCCCCTCGCCGTCACGAACTGCCTGAACTTCGGCTCCCCGGAGGACCCGGGCGTCATGTGGCAGTTCGCCCGCGCCGTCGAGGGCCTCGCCGACGCCTGCCAGTACCTCGGCATCCCGGTGACCGGCGGCAACGTCAGCTTCTACAACCAGACCGGCACCACGCCGATCAACCCGACGCCGGTCATCGGCGTCCTCGGCGTCCACGACGACGTCCGCCGCCGCGTGAACATGGCGCTCACCTCCGACGGCGCCACGATCGCGCTGCTCGGCGAGACCCGCGAGGAGTTCGGCGGCTCCGAATGGGCGCACGTCGTCTACGGGCACCTCGGCGGCCTGCCGCCGCTGGTCGACCTGAAGGCGGAGGCGGCCCTCGCGTCCGTCATGGTCACCGCGATCCGCGAGGGCCTGCTGACGGCCGTCCACGACCTGTCGGACGGCGGCCTCTCGCAGACCCTGGTGGAGTCCTGCCTGCGCGGCGGCCTCGGCGCCCGGATCACCCTGCCCGGTGACCCGTTCGTCACGCTGTTCAGCGAGTCGGTGGCCCGCGCGATGGTCGCGGTCCGTCCGGGCGGCGAGGCCCGCCTGGCGGCCCTGTGCGAGTCGGCGGGCGTCCCGGTCACGCAGATCGGCGTCGCGGGCGGCGACTCGCTGAACGTCACCGGCCGCGGCCCCGAAGGCGACCAGCAGGAGCTGTTCTCCATTCCCCTCGCCGAACTCCGCGAGGCCAACGAGCGCATGCTCCCCAGCTACGCCAACTGACCGTCCCGAGGGCGCTCCCGTTTCCGGGGGCGCCCTCTCTAATGGACGCATGCAGATCCGAACCGCCACGGAAGCCGACGCCTCCGCGATAGCGCGCCTGCACCTGTCCTCGTACCGCACCGCCTACCGCGGCCTTCTCCCGGACGGCGTCCTCGCCGCCTACGACCCCGCCGAACGCGAACACCGGTGGCTCGAAAGGCTCAACGACCCGTCCCGCACCACCTTCGTCACCACACCCGCCTTAGTGGCCTTCGCCGAAATCGGCCCGTCCGGCGTCCCTCTCACAGGCGAACTGCTGGCCCTCCACGTGGCCTCGTCGCATTGGCGGCAAGGCCTCGGTCGCGCACTCCACTCCCACGCCCTCAAAGCCCTCACAGGCCGCGGCTTTGAAAGCGCCACCCTCTGGGTGCTCGACGGCAATCAATGCGCCTGCGCCTTCTACGAGGCCGCCGGCTGGACGTTCACCGGCGAAACCCGCCGCCGTCTCCTCCGCGGCACCGCCGTCCACGAACTCCGCTACCACTGCGAATTGGGCCGTAACCTGCGGATGTGAACGAGACCGTAACCTACGTCGAGATGACCGACCCCGTAACCTACGTCGAGATGACCGACCCCGCCCAGCTGGTCGCGGCCGACCCCGTCCCCGGCCTGACCCTGGACGCCCTGGACCGGACGTCCCCTCTCGTCCCCGACATCCTCGCCCGCGTCGGCGCCCCCTACGGCTGGAAAAGCTCCCGCCGCACCCCCGCCGAATGGCAGACCTGGCGAGCCGAGAACCCCCGCCGAACCTTCGCGCTGCTGACCTTCACGTCCGACCCCGCCGGCATCGTCGCCTACGACCCCCACGACCACGAGGTCGAGATCAAAAGCTTCGGCCTGCTCCCCGATTTCGTCGGCAAAGGCCTCGGTGGCTACGCGTTGACCCTGGCAATCCAGCGCGCCTGGGCCCTCTCTCCCACGGCCACCCGCGTCTGGCTCCACACGTCGTCCTTCGACCATCCCAACGCCTTGCCCAACTACCACCGCCGAGGCTTCCGCACCTACAAAACCGAGCAGACCACCCGCACCTAACCCAACGCCGCCCTTCCGGAAGCATGGCTTGAAATACTTCGGGCCCATGGTGCTCCTGCTGTCCAACTCGATCGCGCAAGCCAGGACCGTCCGCCTCCGCGACCTCGAAAGCGCCCCCAACGCCCTCGACGGCTACAAGCACAAGTACGTGGTCATCGCCCACAAATCATGGTGGCGACGAGGCCGCGAAATCGCGGCCTTCTGCACGGCGGTCGAACGCCTGGAGGCGAAAGGATGGGAGCCGGTCTCCTGGAACCTGGGCGCCCGCCGCTCCACCGTGGTCCTCCGACGCCGCGAGACCGACCCGGAATAGGCGTCAACGGGCGCTGGAAGCCGCGTCGGGAAGCCCGAGTGCTCTCACCAACTTCATGAAGACTTCTTCCACAAAGCCGCCCGTGGTTTCGAGGGCCTGGGTGATGAGCTCGGCTTCCGCGCGGTAGCCGGCCTCGGCCGACCATCGGGTCGCGCGGCGGGCGATGTCCTCGACCGGGCCGCACATCGCGGTGAACGTGGACCGGACGTCTTCCCGTTCCTGGAGGTAGTCGGGATCGTCTTCGAAGGTTCGCGGGATTTCCTCGCCGTCCACCCACTCGATCTCCGGAAGGACCAGGTGAGCAAGGACGCCCTCGATTTCGAGCACCGCCTGCCAGTTGCCGCTCGTCGGGGCGGCGCCGAGGACGCAGGCGCCGTCGCTGTCAAAGACGAAAGCGCCGACCACCGGCCGGGCGGTCTCACGCATCACCTCGATAAGCACGCTCCGCCAGTCGAGGGAATCGTCGTGGCGGAACTGGACGCCCTGCCAGCCATCACCGCAATGCCACGAGTCCATGCCGAGCTCGGCCCACGGCCCCAGCGCGCCCAGCGTTTCCGCAGGACGGGAGGCCTGAAGAAAAGCAAGGGTGCCCCAAAAACCCATCGAGTCAGAAGACCGAGTTCTGAGCTGCCCAAGATCGCGACCAGCGGCGATACCCCGCATGACCGCGCTGACCTGCCATGAGTCCCTCGGTGACTCTCAACGTCTCGTACATGATCGCGCCCCCATGTGCCCTCGATGTGCCCTCGCCGCCCGGCTGCCGCTCATCAGGGCGGAGTGCCCAAGACGAGCAGTAACCCCTACCTGACCAGCGAACGAATGGCCTCACCGCGCACGAACGGGGCCGTCCGTTCCACGATTGTTCCGTGCTTCGCGATCTGGTTCGATGAACGTGCGGGATTGGGTGCGGTGAGGTGAGGTGGACGGGATGAACGAGCGTGCGGTCATCCTGAACGAGTTAGCGCAAGGGATGGCCCCGATTGCTCAGGGTGTCGAGTGGTTCGAGGGTCTGAACGACCTTGAGCAGTTCGACGCCTTGCGCGACCTCGCGGCCTTCTGCGTTCAGGCGTGCGCCACCGTCGAGGACGGGCCGGAGAGCATCCGCCGGGCCGGAATCCGCCCAACTCACACTCCGGCCGTGCTGATCACGCGTGGGCGTATCGGGGAGCAACTAGCGAAGATCATCAACTTGCGGCAGGACGAGCGGGTTAAGGCGTTCCGTCTGCTGGTGGCGCTCCTTGGCGTTGCTGACGAGCGACGGCGTGAGCGCTGTTGCATCGATGGGTGCGGCCATGCTTGGCACCATCTCCGGGCCTGATGCCGCGAGTGCCTTGGCCAGCGGCGTAGCCGCTGTTCTCCCCCACCTTCCTCCCCCCGGCCCCGACGAGACCTGTACTTAGCGACGGACAGGTTCCGTCAAGGGTGGCGTAGCCATCACGTAGTGACGCCGTAGGCGCCCTTGACGGGTTCTGGCCGTCGCCATCCTCGACAGATCGGGGTCGGGGGGAGCCCGCGGATTTCCACGCCAACTTGCAACGTCCCTGCACCGGGATGGCATGTGCCTGCATCTGTGTCACCGTGCTCGGCGGCGGCGGCGCGGCCCCCGTGGCGGGCGGTCGGGGCGGGGCCGGCGGACGCGTCGCGATGCGCGGCCCGAGCGCCGCCGCCCCTTGATCCCAAACAGCCCAATTCGGCAGCCGAAGCGATGCCAAGCCCTTCAAGATCGTTCAGTAGGAGAGACTGGAGGCCAGGTCAACTAGGCACTTGCTACAAGATCAATTTCTTTAATGGAGCCCTTCGTCTGAAGCCGTGCGCTGTGCCCTGCAGACGATTTTCCGTTGGAACCGCAAGCGGCGCTGTAGAGTCCAAGTCACAGAGGCCGGTGCGCGGGCATGGTCCGCGAGTTACCCTGGGCTGGGACCAGGCTGAACGAGAGAGCTATCAGATGTCGACTCATTGGCTATACCAGTGGATTGATGAATTTTCCGTCAGGGACGCCGAAGATGCGCGCAATAAATTCGCACTTCCTGGGCCGGCTTCGAGACTGCATCAACTCGCGTCGGAGGCGCCGAGATGGACGGATGGAGCACTGCCCGATGGCCGCGCCATTGTCGCCGGTAGCACAATGGACTTCTCTGGCCGCCTATCCTGCTTTCATTCAGAATGTCTGGGAAAACAAGTGGATAGGCTATTTGGAAGCGTCTGGCATTACTTTGATTCGGTGGTAGTGGAAGGGCCGGTCGCCGACTCTTATATTGAGGGATTCGAGGAGGAGCCTTCAAAGAGGAAAGTCCCATTTGAATGGAAGGTAAGTCAGGACGTTCAATTTCTGCTCAATCTCAGATCCTCGGGAGTCTCTGAATACTTGTCCTTTCGTGCAAAGGCTCATCACTTTTGTGAAGCACACATACAGCAACATGCAGAAGAGGCAGGTGTCTTGCACTTCTTCGACCCATCTCTTCGTGCAGATATCGCCAAACAGATAAAAAATGAAAGCAATATCGAACTGCAGCCAGAGGGAAAAGGTTGGCGATTCACTGTCCGACACCCAAACATGCCGGAGCCGTTCAATGGATTCGCTCAACCAAAAAAGAAGGCCAAGAAGGACAAGAGGCGCAAGAATGAAATGCCTACAAAGCAGCAGATCGCGGAATTTGTGGTCAAGAAATCCGCTTACGCCCTCATCTGTGACATAGCCACCAGCAAATTCACCTCGCTACCCTTGGCGATCGAGACTCTTCACCTAAGGCCAGCTTGGAGGGCCGCTGACGGTCGCATGCGGGAGTCGAGCATAGCTCTGGAAATTCCTCTTCCGATCATGCAAGGGATGTCCGTCCGGGATGCATGCCTATTGCGGCAAGACCTGAGGCCGCATTTCGAGCGATTTCAGCATGCACTCACCATTGCCATTCGCGAGCAATTGGCGCGCGATCCAGGGCAAGAGGACTCGCGCATCGCCCAGGCGGTCGCGAATGAATACATTAAGCCTTCGCTTGCCGAAATTGACCGCGCCTTGAAGGAATCCAAGAGATCCCTTTCTGTGAAGGTAGGATCGTCATTGGCAGTCGGGGCTGCCGTAGCGAGCACCGGCCTGATCCTTTCTGTGCCTCTGGTTGTCGCGTCAGGGTTGGCGGCCGTCGGTGTGTCAGTTCCGGGAATTCATAAGTTTTTCGATGAAAATCGAGAAGTTAGAACTTCTGACGTTTACTTCCTATGGAAAGCTGCTAATCGTAAAAGATAGGCTTCACTTAAGTCCAATAAGGCGAAGTGAAAACCCGTGAGATCTTAGGTCGCGCGGGTATCAATGGGGGCTGGTCTGGTGACGACGTTCCTCTGACGCGGATTCAATCCTGTCGAGAGCCGTGGACCATGGGTAGGCTTCCATGTGGGAACCACCGGTACCGGGAGGGTGGGGCGCGAACTCGTTGGAGCCCAGAAGTATTCGGATTTTTTCCTTGCGGAGTGTGGCGATACTGCGTTGCAAGGGGGCACGGGCTGCTAGGGCAGTGTTGATGAAGGGGAGGACTGCCACGGGGATGCCCAGTCCGGGGGCTTCGGCGAGGATGCCTAGGGCGTAGGTGTCGCTGATGCCTGCGGCCCATTTGTTGATGGTGTTGTAGGTGGCGGGGGCGACGATGATGGCGTCTGCTTTGGGGGAGCGGGGCTCGCCTGGTTTGCGGTATTGGCTGCGGACGGGGCGGCCGGTTTGCTTTTCGAGGGCTTCGGCGTCGATGAAGTCCAGGGCTGAGGGGGTGGCGATGATTTGGACGTCCCAGCCTCGTTGGTGGGCGAGGGTGACGAGTTTTCCGACGTCGCCGGCGGGGCCTGCTGCGCAGACGATGATGTAGAGGACGCGGCGGCGCTCGTCGTCGGTTCCGGCGTCGGTCACAGGCGCACCCCGATTTCTGTCGTGAACTCTTTGAGCTGCCGTTTGATGCTGGGCGGGGCGGTGGCCATGAGGTCGCCGAGCATGCGGTGGACGGCGGGGCGCGCGGAGATCTCCTCGGGCGCGAGTTGGTGAGCGAAGCGCAAGACGTCGTATGCCTTGTCGTGCTTGCCCCATTGGGTGAGCGCGCGGGAGGTGTCGATAAGAAGTGTTGCTTTGCGCTCGGTGAGGGGAATTTGGTTCAGGTCGACGGAGCGGGCGTGCTGGATGGCGGCTCCGGCGTCGCCGAGCTGGAGGGCGATGTTGACGCGGTGGAGTTGGACGTTGGTGGGGCCGAACGCGGTCCAGCGGTGGTTGAAGTCGCCTCCGAGCTCGCGGCCCGCGTCTTCGGCCTCGTCCAGGAGCGTGGCGGCGGTGTGCCGGTCGGAGCGTTGGCCGGCAGCGACCGCACCGCGGAGGAGGAGCGCGCCGTAGACGGACAGGAAGTCGGGGGTGCGCTGGTCGATGTCGTGATCGATGCGTTCGGCGTAGGTGCTGGCGGTCTTGGTGGCGGCGCCGTGGTGGCCGTCGTTCATCAGGGCGTGGGTGATGATGCGGGCGCTGGATCCGATGATCGTGAGGTCCTGGCTGCGGCGGGCTGCTTGCATGCTGCGGTCGGCGGCGAGCCAGGCGAGGCCTTCGTGGTCCAGTTTGAGCAGGATGCTCGCGGCGACGTGGTGTGCCTCGGCCGAGAGCGCTTCGGCCTGGAGGCGGGCGTCTCCGTCGTAGGTGCCGGAGGCGTTGCGCAGGTCTGCCAGCAGGGCGGGCAGGGAGTTGATGACGGTGGAGTACTTGCAGTCCTGGTAGTTGCGTTTGGCTGCGGCTACGGCGGCGTCCAGGCGGGCGATGCTGAGGGCGGCCGGGGACGGGTCGTCGTTGATGGCGGGGTATCCGGCCAGTGCGGCGGCGAATGCCTCGACGCCTTCCAGGGGTGCGCCGTCGGACGGTAGGTCGGCGAGGATGGCGCTGAACACGCTGGCTCCGGCGAGCTTGCCGAAGGTTCTGCGGTGCACGGGGTCCCCTTCCTCGACGTTGGGATCTACGTCTAGGGAACCCAGGAATGCAGGCGGAACCAAGTCCGCGGGGGCATCCCGTGGTGTGATGACCGTCGCGTTCGTGGTGGTCGGTGACGTGAACGCGGGGAAGGTGCGCGGGGCCAGGCCCAGGGTCATGCGGGCTGGGTCGGGCATCTGGAGGCCATCGGCGATGCGCTCGAAGACCTCCAGGGTGGTGACCTGGCGGCCGCCCTTCTTCATGGTCTCGCTGACCTTGCCCTGCGACATGCCGCAGGCGATCGCGATCTGGGTCTGGCTGGCGCCTGCGTACTGGCGCAACAGGTGGAAGACGGTTCGGATGTCGCGGGCGGTCAGGGCCTCGATCATCTGCGGGCGCCGCCACAGTGAGTCCGGGATGACGATCGGGTCTGACGCCCGTCCCGACATCGGGTCTCCCTCCGCGTAACCGGTCTTCGCTGAGCGTATATCCCGTCGCGGGATATCGCCTGGGAATGGGTGCCGTCCGGGATTTGGCGGATCTTGGTCGGCATGACGCAGCAGCAGGGAACCGGCAAGCCGGGGTGCCGCTCGTGCGGTGGCCGTGGCTGGAAGTTCGTCTCTCCTCTCCGTGTGGTGTTCGTAGGGACGCCGGGTGACTCCGGTCCGCAGGTAAGGCGAACGCCGTGCCGCTGGTGCGCGCCGGTGCGCGAAACGCGTGCGGCGTAGGTGAAAGCCGCGGGGCCGGCGGGTGTGGCGAGCGACTGGAAGCGTGGTCGCTTCGCCCCCGTGGCGGCTGCGCTTGGCCGGGTGGGGTTCGGTCGCCTGCTCGTCCGTCGGTCCCGCTCAACCCCTGGGAGTTCTCGGTCATGAACGTGGTGAGCTTGCGGCCCCTTCAAGACACGGCATGGCGTCCGGCGGCGCTGGCGCTGGTCGACGCATTGAAGCGGCGAGGCCTGGACGCGCAGGTGTACGGGCATGGTGCGGTGCGGGCGAGTAACCCGGCCGGTGAACCCGACCCGGACGACCCGCGCGGGGCGCTGATGCATCCGGGGATGCGGCAAGAGGTGCTGTGCCGCCGCCACGAGGGCGTGTTGTGGTGGCTGTGGGTGTGGGCGGGGCCGACCCGCCAGTCTCCGCCGGAGTTGGAGCCGTTGTGCCCGCTGCTGGAGACCGATACGGCGGCGGACCGGATCGCGCGCGTCCTGGCGGTGCCGTTCGCCAGCGCGCCGGACGGCGGCTCGTGATGGGTGCGGTTCCCGTGGTGCTGCCGCACGGGATGAGCGGGCGGCCGGTCGCCGCGCAGATCGAACGTGAGTTCTCCGGAGTCTGGGCCTGGTACGGCGAAGCCACCGGGTCGTGGTGGGCGATGGTCCGGCTCGGCCATGCCGAGCGGCTCGTGGAGGCGCTCAACCCTGACGAGTTGAGGAACGCGATCGTCCACGCGCGGGGCTGGCCTTGGCCCCGGTGATGCGAAACTTCGTCGTCCCGGCGAGCCGGTCCCTGCACGGCCCGGTTCGTCTTCACGGCCGCGGATACGTCTAGAAGACCGAGATGTGGACGTGGTCGTAGTGGTTGGCGGTTACGCCGCCGCGGTTCTCCATCATGCGCCAGCCGGGGCTGCGGAGGTCGTAGATGCGCTGGCGCCAGATGATGTACTTGATGCCGAGGGCGCTCGCGTGGGCGATGGCGTAGGCGGCGGTGGCGTCGCCGTGGGCCTTGGCGGCGCCGGTGGCCATGACGCCGCCGGTGGTGACCATGAAGTCGCAGGCGTGGCCGGTGCCGTGGTCCTGCGGGTCGCCGGTGTGGCGGACGCAGCCGATCGTCGGGAAGGGGCCCTCTTCCTGGTCGATGACGGTCTTGACGTTCGCCATGCGGGGCGTGACGCCGCCCATGCCGACGCTCGGTGACTGCGGCTTGTACTTCTTGACCAGGGCCTCGATGCGCTTCTTCTGCGACGCGAGGTCCTTGATCTCCTTCTGCAGGTCGGTGATCTTCTGCTGGGCCTGGTCGTGCGCCTTGGCCTGCTCGTCGACGAGCTTGCCGATCTGCGCGACCTTCGCGGTCTTGTTCTGCGCGAGGTGCTCGATGAGGGTGTAGCCGCTCAGCATGTCGGACGCGTCGCCCGCGGCGAGCATGGAGATGGTGGGGCCCTGGCCGTCCGTCATGTACTGGGTGGCGGCCATCTGGGCGACGAGGGAGCGGGCGTCGTTGAGGTCGCTCTGCAGGCTCTCGGACTTCTGCAGCGCCTTCTTGGCGGCGTACTGGGCGTCCTTCAGCTTGGCGAGGTCGCCGCCGTAGGCCTTGTCGAGCTTGGCGATCTGGGCGTTCAGCTTGGCGAACTTGCCGCTGTCGCCGGGGTCGGACGGCAGGGCGGCGGGGGAGCGCGGCGCGGCGGCGGAGGAGGGGGCGGCGGTGCCGGCCAGCGGCAGGGCGACGGCGAGGACGGCCAGGGCCGCGCGCCGGGTTCGTCTCCGGAGGGTGGAGGTGGGGGACTCCACGTCTGCTCCTCTCCGGCCGGACCCGGGGGTGCCCGGCCGAACGCCAGTGGACGGTGAGGGGGACCGTCCTCGCCAAGGGTAAACGGCTGTGACGGGTGGGGCGGTTCAACACCCAAGAAGCCCGGCTCCCCGTGGGGGAGCCGGGCCAGCTTACGGGAGGGTTAGAGGGTGCTCTTGTAGAGCAGGCGGTTGGCCTGGCTGTGCATGCGGCCGAGGACGTTCTTGGTGGAGTTGTCGTTCAGCCACTTCTGCACGGTGGGGAAGGTGGCGCCGGGGTGGCCCGACAGGTAGAGGGCCGCGGTGCCGGCGACGAACGGGGACGCCATGGACGTGCCGCTCATCAGGCCGGTCTTGTTGCCGGGCAGCGTCGACCTGATGTCGTAGCCGGGGGCGTTGATGTCCACGCAGGGGCCCCAGTTGGACCAGGTGGCGCGGTTGTCGTAGGACGTGGTGGCGCCGACGGCCATGACCCAGCCGGCGCTGGCCGGGGAGGTCTTGCAGGCGTCCTGGTTGTCGTTGCCCGCCGCGACGGAGACGAAGACGCCGGACTTGGACAGGTTCGTGATGGCGGTGTTGAGCGCCGTGGACTTGGCGCCGCCGATCGACATGTTCGCGACGGCCGGCTTGGCGGCGTGGGTGCGCAGCCAGTTCACGGCGGACATGATGTCGGAGACGTAGCCCTCGCCGTTGCAGTCGAGGACGCGGAGCGCGCGCAGCTTGACGCCCTTGGCGACGCCGTAGGTGGACGAGCCGATGATGCCGGCGACGTGCGTGCCGTGGCCGTTGCAGTCGGCGCCGTCGCCGTTGAACGTCGGGGCGACCCACGCGACGGCGGCGCGGCCGCCGAACTGCGGGTGCCCGACGGCGAGGCCGGAGTCGATCACGTACGCGGTGACGTTCTTGGCGAGCGACGTGTAGTGGTACGACTTCGACAGAGGGCGCTTGCGCTGGTCGATGCGGTCGAGGCCCCAGGGCGCGGAGCCCTGCGTCGACTGGGTCTTCATGACCTGGTCGTGCTCGATGGCGGCGACGCGGCTGTCGCGGCGCAGCTTGTTCAGCTGGTCGGCGGTGAGCTTGGCGGCGAAGCCGTTCAGGACGCCGTCGAAGCGCTGGGCGCCGGTGGCCTTGACGGTCTTGACGGCCGACTCGGCGGAGGCGCCCTTCTTCAGGGTGACGATGTAGCGGCCGGGCACGGGGGTGCCTTCGGCGGCGGTCACCTTGACGAGGGAGGGGGAAGAGGAGTCCGCGAGGACGGGGAAGGCCGCCGCGCCGCCGACGCATGCCGCGACGACGCCGGTCAACAGGAGCCTCCGGTGGACAGCCCGCAAGGCTTGTCTCCTTCTGCCGGGGGGCCGCGCTCTCGGCGGCCCGTCAGAAGATCGAGGGATTCGATCGAGGGGACACCATAGCGGAACTGTCCCGATATAGACGGAGAAAATGGACAGGGCGGACGGACCGCGGAAAGGCCGGAGTCGGCCGTCAACCGGAAGGCCCCGTCAGGAGACGCTTCCGATCCGTCAGGGCCGGCGGGGGCTCAGCCGCGGGACAGCTTCCCGGCATAGGCGAGGGCGGTGCCGGGCTTGCTCCACGCGTACTGGAGCGTCCCGTCCCCCATCCGCTTGATCTCCACGGTCCCGGGCGTGCACGGCGCCGGGATGGCGAGGTCCATGGTCAGGTTGCTCTGCGTGCCCTTCTTGAGGGTGAGCGTCCCGGTGCAGTGCTCCTGCGGGTACACCGCGCGCGCGGTGGTGGCGCCGGTCTGGAAGGTGACCTCGACGGGGAAGGACGCGTGCTGCGCGGCGTTCACCACCGTGCCCTTCCACGTGCCCGCGAACGGCCCGGGCACCGTGCTCACGGGCTGGTTGGCGGACGTGTTGGTCTGGTTGGGCGGCGGGTCGCCGTCGTCCTTCAGCTGCGGCCACAGCACGAGCACGATGATCGCGATCCCCACGCCCACGCCGATGACCAGGGACAGCGCGACGCCCAGGACGTGGTTGCTGGGACGCCGCATCCGCCCGAGGGCGAGGCGCGCCGACGTCTTGCGCTCGCCGCCGCCGCCGTGCTCGGCGCGCAGGCCGGGAATCAGGTGCGACGCCGTCGTCTCGTCCGCCGGCGGCATGTCGAGGGGGCCGAACATGGCGGTCGGGGCCGGGTCGGGCTGGTCGGCGGGCTCGGGGACGGCGCTCAACGTGGCCGTGGCGTCCGCCGACGGGGCGACCACGTTGAACGTGGTCGTCGCCTCGAAGGCGGCGGGGTCGAGCTCAGGCGCGGACGATGCCGTACCGCCCGGGCCTTCCGGCGCGGGCTTCTGCTTTTCCTTCCCCAGGGATGTGGAGGACAGGAATTGCGAGAGCTTCCGGAAGGGACGCGACGGCGGCGGATTGAACGCGTGCCGCGCCGCTGTGGGCGGCGCCTTCATCTGCGGCGCGTTACCGGGAGGCGGGGGCATGAACCCCTGCTGCGGCGGGGGGAACGGAGGGCCGCCCATAGGACCACCCATAGGGACGCCCATGGGCGAGCGCGGAGGGCCCGGCGGCATAGGCGCGGGCCCGGCACCGGGCGGGGGCGGCCCTTGCGGCGTCGGCGGCGGGCCTTGCGGTGGAGGCGGCCCGGCGGGCTGCCCCTGTCCCTGCCCTTGTCCCTGCCCTTGGCCCGCAGGCGGCGGAGGCGGTTGAACCGGCGGCTGCACCGGAGGCGAAGGCGGCGCGGGGGACTGCTGTGCGGCGGACGGCTGCCCGGGGGACGGCTGCGCTGCCGGGACGGCGTTCGTCGCGAGCGCACGGCCTTCGTCCACCATCGACGCGGGCATCCGCCCCGCGAGGGCGGTGTTCTCCTCAAGGAGCCGTTCGAGGAGCTGCCTAGAGGTGGGACGTGCGGCGGGGTCCTTCGCGAACGCGTCGCGCAAGACGTCTTGCAGGGACGGCGGTGCGTCGGACAGGTCCGGGTCCTCGTAGATGATGTGCTGCATCACCTCGGACGGGGAGCCCTCCCCGAACGGTGCCTTGCCGGTCGCGGCGAAGAGCATGGTGGCGGCCCACGCGAAGACGTCGGCGGCGGGGCCTATGCCGCTGCCGCTGAGTTGTTCGGGCGCCTTGTAGGCGGGGTCCTGGGTGATACGTCCGGTGGGCGCGGCGTTAACGGCTTCCAGCGCGCGCGCTATACCGAAGTCGGCCACCCGGGGGCCGTTCCTGCCGAGCAGGATGTTCCCCGGCTTGAGCCCGTGGTGGACGGCGCCCGCCCGGTGGATGGCGGCCAGCGCGACCGCCGCACCGACGGCGACGCGTTCCACTACGGCGCCGCCGCGTTTGCCTTCCTCGTCCACGAGCTGCTGCAGGGAAGGGCCGTCGACCCATTCGCTCACCACGTAGGGGCGGTCGCCTTCCACGTCGGCGCTCAGGATGGCCGCGGTGCAGAAGCCGGAGACCTTCTGCGCGGGCGCGAAGGCGTTGGCGAACCGGGAACGGGCCACGGGCTCGCCGCTGAGCCGGACGTGCAGCAGCTTCACCGCGACGAGGCCGCCCGCGGGGTCCCTGCCGAGGAAGACGGCGCCCTGCTCGCCGACGCCCAGCCGGCCCGTGACCTCGTACGAGCCGAGCCGTCGCGGGTCACCGGGCTGCAGGGGCAGCGCCTCGGGCATCTGACGAACCTCCGTGTCCTCCGGGGACCGCGTCCCCGGCCTCCCCGTTCCTCTCACTCCCCCATGCGTGCCTGCCGCCGGGGTCCATTTTTACCGTGTGCGCGGCGTTCGGGTGCCATCGACGGCCGACCGCCTCCGCCGGAAAGGCCTCGACCGCCTCCGCCGGAAAGGCCCCGATGCCCTTGCCCGGCGGCCTCTCGCTCCCTCCCTCGGCGGCGACCCGGTAGTTTCGGGACGGTGCCGCGAACACCGCTCTCCACCGCCCTGCTGAACGAGCAGCGCGCCGCTCTCGGCCTGCCGCCCCACGCCGGCCCGGACGAGCCCGCCGCGCTGCGCCGCGCGGCCCTGGAGACCGTGCTGGCGGCCCTGGACGCGGGCAAGGACCCGGCCGGGGACGTGTCCCGCCCGGTCGTCCGGGGGGCCGTCCGGTTCCTGCTCGACCGGCTCGCGGAGCTGGCGCCGGGCCGGTCGGTCGAGGTGCGCGTCCCTCCGCACGCCGCCGTGCAGTGCATCGCCGGCCCGCACCATACCCGGGGAACCCCGCCGAATGTGGTGGAGATGGACGCGGGGACGTGGATCGCGCTGGCGACGGGACGGCTGAGCTGGGCGGACGCCGTCGCCGCGAACCGGGTGCGGGCCAGCGGCGCGCGCGCGGACCTGTCGGAACAGGTCCCGCTGCCGCTCGGCTGATCCGGTTTCCCGCGCCTGACCTGCGGTATTGGGCGAGAAGTCCAATTCGGGGCTTGCCTGGCGCGCCGGGCGCTGCGAGCGTGGGTGCCGACCGTCGGGGCACCGCATCGGCGAGACGCCGTGCAGGAGGTGGACCCGTGCTCGTTGCGCATTGGACGTTCGACGTCGAGACCGTCGACGGCCGCCGGGTGGCGGACGCCGCCGGCGGCGGGCCGGTCGCGGAGCTGAACGCGTCGGCGCAGATCGTCCCGGGCCGGAACGGGGAGGCGCTGAGCCTGGACGGCCGCGGCCGCGCGCTGATCCCCGCCATGCCGCAGCTGGTGCTGAGCCAGGTGTTCGGGTTCAGCGTGGCGTTCTTCGTCCAGGTGGTGGAGGAGCCGACCGGCGAGTGGCGCAGCCTGCTCTACAAGTCCGTGGCGGAGAACGATGCGCGCGCGCTCGGCATGTGGCTCTACCCGGACGCGATGCGCATACGGGTACAGCTGTTCACCGTTAAGGGACCGGAGTACGTGGACAGCCACGCACGGCCGGCTCCAGGGGAGTGGACCCACGTCGCCTTCGTCGTGGATCAGGAAGGCATGTTCCTCTACATCAACGGCAGCCTCGATACGGGCATGTCGCTGGAGCACGCCGTCGTGACGCCCGCCGGGCCCATCTATCTGGGCAGCGAACCCACCAAGCCCGGCTTCGGCGGCCTGATGGACGATTTCCGGGTCTACGCGTCCCCGCTTACCGCCGAGGCGGTGGCGGAGCTGGCCGCCCAAGAGCCCGGCTAGGCCGGGCCTAGGCGCCGAGGTACGGGATCAGGGGTTCGACGTCTCGCGGACGAACGGGAACTCCTGCTCCACGCACCCTTGCCGCGCCTCGTCGTTCGGGTAGCGGGACGTGTCCCCGCACATGGCCGCCTTGCTCAGCAGCCAGAACAGCGCCAGGGCGCCCACCACCACGGCTATGCCGGAGCACACGACCCCCGCCACGGCGGGCCACCGCTCGGACTGCCCGCGGACGAGAGCGATCGTCCCGAGGACGAGCCCCACCAGCGCCGGGATCAGCCCCAGCAGGCACAGGGCCAGCCCTAGGAGCCCGACGATGCCGAGCACCAGTGAGGCCCGTGCCAGACCGCTCCGCCTGGGCGGAGCGGGAGGCGAATAGGTCCGGTACCCAGGCAGCGTCATAGGTTCCTCCACGTGTCGGCCACCAGATTTGCGTGCGGACGCTGAAGGCCGTGCTCGCGGGGAGTAAAGGTCGGTTAAGGAGATCCACCGATCCGAGCAGGTGAAGGGGGCATCTAGACTGGCTGGTGTGCCTCTCCGTGACGGACGTCTGAGCCACGACATCGATCCCTCCGACCGCCCCCCGCAGGACGCCTGCGGTGTGTTCGGCGTCTGGGTCCCCGCGGACCAGGCGCCCAGGGCGGAAGTGAGCAAGCTCACCTACTACGGCCTGTACGCGCTCCAGCACCGCGGGCAGGAGTCGGCGGGCATCGCGGTAAGCGACGGCTCCCGGATCGTCGTCTACAAGGACATGGGCCTGGTCGCCCAGGTCTTCGACGAGTCGGTGCTGAACACCCTGCGCGGCCACATCGCCGTGGGCCACTGCCGCTACTCCACGACCGGCTCGCCGACGTGGGAGAACGCGCAGCCCACGTTCCGCTCGACCGAGTCGGGCGGGCTGGCGCTGGTGCACAACGGCAACCTGATCAACACCCCGGACCTGGCCGCCCGGCTGGAGCCGGGGGTGCTGACCGCCACCACCGACACCGAGGTCCTGACCGCGCTGCTGGCCACCCGCGAGGGCGGCCCGCTCGCGGCGGCGCGCGACATCCTCCCGGTGACGCGCGGCGCGTACTCCCTGGTCTTCATGGACGAGGGCGTCCTGTACGCGGCCCGCGACCCGGAGGGCATCCGCCCGCTGGTGCTGGGCGCGCTGGAGGACTTCGGCTGGGTCGTCGCGTCCGAGACCGCCGGTCTCGACATCGTCGGCGCCCGGTTCGTCCGGGAGATCGAGCCCGGCGAGCTGATCGCGATCGACGGCGGCGGCGTCCGGTCCGAGCGGTTCGCCGAGCCGCGGCCGAAGGGCTGCCTGTTCGAGTACGTGTACCTGGCCAGGCCGGACACCACGATCGCCGGGCGCAGCGTCCAGGCGACGCGGGTGGAGGTCGGCCGCCGGCTGGCCCGCGAGCACCCGGTCGAGGCCGACCTGGTGATCCCGACGCCGGAGTCGGGCACCCCGGCCGCGATCGGCTACGCGGAGGCGTCCGGCATCCCCTACGGCCAGGGCCTGGTGAAGAACTCCTACGTCGGCCGGACGTTCATCCAGCCGTCGCAGACGATCCGCCAGCTCGGCATCCGGCTGAAGCTGAACCCGCTGCGCGAGGCGATCGAGGGCAAGCGCCTGGTGGTGGTGGACGACTCCATCGTCCGCGGCAACACCCAGCGGGCGATCGTGGGGATGCTGCGGGACGCGGGCGCCAAGGAGGTGCACGTGCGCATCTCCAGCCCGCCCGTGTCGTGGCCGTGCTTCTACGGCATCGACTTCGCCACCCGGGCCGAGCTGATCGCCGGGAACCTGTCGGTGGAGGAGATCCGCGACTCCATCGGCGCCGACACGCTCGGCTACATCTCGCTGGACGAGCTGATCTCCGCGTCGCGGATCCCGAAGGACAACCTGTGCCGGGCGTGCTTCGACGGCGTCTACCCCATCCCGGTGGAGGACGCCGCCCGCGGCAAGCACCTGCTGGAGGTCACCCGATGACCTCGTACGAGGCCGCCGGTGTGGACATCGCGGCGGGCGAGCGCGCCGTGGAGCTGATGAAGTCGCGGGTGGCGCGCGCGCGGCGTCCCGAGGTCGTGGACGACGCCAGCGGCTTCGCGGGCCTCTTCGACGCGTCCGCCTTCCTGCGCTACAAGCGGCCGCTGCTGGCGACGTCCACGGACGGTGTCGGCACCAAGGTCGACCTGGCGCGGCGCCTCGGCGTGTACGACACGGTGGGGCACGACCTCGTCGGCATGGTCATCGACGACCTCGCCGTATGCGGGGCCGAGCCGCTGTTCATGACGGACTACATCGCCTGCGGCAAGGTCGTCCCGGAACGCATCGCCGACATCGTCGGCGGCATCGCGGACGGCTGCGCCCTGGCGGGCTGCGCGCTGGTCGGCGGGGAGACCGCCGAGCACCCCGGCCTGTTGGAGGCGGACGAGTTCGACATCGCCGGCGCCGGAACGGGCGTGGTGGAGGCCGGCGAGCTGCTGGGGCCGGACCGGGTCCGCCCCGGGGACGCGGTCATCGCGATGGCGTCGTCCGGCATCCACTCCAACGGGTACTCGCTCGTCCGCCACATCCTGGCGGCGACCGATCTCGGCCTGGAGTCGCAGCCGTCGGAGCTGGACCGTCCGCTGGGCGAGGAGCTCCTCACGCCGACCCGCATCTACGCGCAGGACTGCCTCGCCCTGACGCGGGCCGGGGGCGTCCGTGCGTTCGCCCACATCACGGGCGGCGGGCTCGCGGCGAACCTGGCGCGGTCCCTGCCGCCGACCGTGGACGCGGCGCTGCGCCGCTCGTCGTGGGAAGTGCCCGCGGTGTTCCGGGTCCTGCAGGGGCACGGCGACGTGCCGCAGGCGGAGATGGACAAGACGTTCAACCTGGGCGTCGGCATGGCCGCCATCGTCGCCCCGGACGCCGCCGACGAGGCGCTGCGGCTGCTGGCGGCGCGCGGCGTGCCGTCGTGGGTCCTCGGCGAGATCACCGAGGGCACCGGCCAGGCCGTGCTCGCCTGACCCGCCCGTTCTGTGGCGACGCGTCCGTTCCGTCCCGCTCGGGTGCCCGGGTGGAGCGGCGCGGCGCTGAGCGCGACGCTGGGACGCTCCGGAGACCCGTGGGTCCACTGATGCGTCCGAGGTGCGGAACGCGACCCCAGGCCGCTCTCAGCCGCGCGGGCGGCCGCTCACGGGTGCTGGGGGCCGGGTGCCCGAAACCGAACAAACGCCACTGCCCGCGCGAGCGGGCAGTGGCGTGTTGTCAGCCGGTCAACCGGAGGTGCCGTCCTTGCGGTCCTCGGTCCCGTAGTCATCGGCGAAGTCCGCGTACTTCTCGGCGAGCTCGTCGTAGGAGTCGTCGCCGGAGTCGTTGACTCCGAGTTCGTGCTTCAGGCGGTCGAGGTCCGTGTTGCCGCTGTTGTACTTGAGCTGGCGGGCAACCTTCACCTGCTTGGCCTTGGCTCGGCCGCGACCCATTGGCTCGACCCCCTCGATGGTCAGGGCTTTCGTGGGCCCATCAACGCGCGCGTGTACCACACGAACCGGTGCCTGATGAGCCATGCGTCAGTCACGGATACAACCGTACCCGTTTTGCGCCCGGCTCGGTACATCGACGGTACGTGGCGGCGCTCTTGTTGCTGAGGACTCCAGTGTATCCGGTGGTCAGGGCGCCCCGCAGGGCGGCGCCGCGGGCCACCGCGACACGCCGCGCGAGACCCGGCTCCATCGGCCGAAACGCGACGGACCGCCGCGGAACCGGGCGAACCGGGCCCGCGGCGATCCGGAGCGGTGCCCCGCTCGGAGATGTCCGCTCAGAGGAGAATGCCGCGCAGGCGTCCGATCTCGGACATCCGCCGCTCGGCGAGCCGGTCGGCCGCCACCGCCGGCGGGACGCCCTCGTCGGCGGCCAGCGCGAAGATCTTCCGGGTCGTCTCGTAGATCCCCGACGCGCGCGCCTTCGCCCGGTCGAACTCGAAGCCCTCGATCTCGTCCGCGACCTGGATCACGCCGCCGGAGTTCACCACGTAGTCGGGGGCGTACAGCACGTCGCGGTCGGCGAGGCGCTTCTCGATGCCGGAATGGGCGAGCTGGTTGTTGGCCGCCCCGCACACCACCTTCGCGGACAGCAGCGGCACCGTGTCGTCGTTGAGGGAGCCGCCGAGCGCACACGGCGCGTACACGTCCAGCTCCGTACGGACCATCTCGTCCTTGTCCGCGACGACGTCCACCTCCGGGTGCAGCGCCTGGACGCGCTCCACCGCCGCCTCGCTGACGTCGCAGATGACCACGTCCGCGCCGTCCTCGCGCAGGTGCTCCACCAGCCTGTGGCCGACCTTGCCCACGCCCTCCACGCCGACCCTCCTGCCGCGCAGGGAAGGCGTGCCCCACACCGTCTCCGCCGCGGCGCGCATGCCCTGGAACACGCCGTACGCGGTGAGGATCGACGAGTCGCCAGCCCCGCCGTGCGCGACCGTCCGCCCGGTGACGAACCGGCACTCCCGCGCCACCACGTCCATGTCCTCGCTGTACGTACCGACGTCGCACGCCGTGTAGTAGCGGCCGTTCAGCGACTGGACGAACCGCCCGTACGCCCGAAGCAGCGCCTCGGACTTGTCCTTTGCGGGGTCACCGATGATGACGGCCTTGCCGCCGCCGAGGTCGAGGCCCGCCATGGCGTTCTTGTAGGCCATGCCACGGGACAGGTTCAGCACGTCGGTGAGCGCCTCCTCCTCCGACCCGTACGGGTAGAAGCGGGTGCCGCCCAGCGAGGGGCCGAGCGCGGTGGAGTAGATCGCGATGATCGCGCGCAGGCCGCTGGCCTCGTCCTGGCAGAAGACGACCTGCTCGTGTCGGGGCTCTGTGCCCTTGTGGGGCGACCCGAAGACATTAGGCACGGTAGTGCCCTCCTCTCTGTCTGTAGATCAGACTAAGGGGCGCCGGTATGGCGTGTTCGCGGCAGCGTTCGTCCGGTCTCATGTCACGATGCGGTGGTGTTTCCGTACGCGGCGTACCTACGGATATATGAACCGGTGACCGCCTTCCCGGAGCCCGCGCGGACCCTGTGGACGGCCTATGCCGACTCCAGGCGGCGGCCCCGCCGGATCCACGCGCTCGGCGCCGAGCACCGCGACGCGGCGCGCCGCATCGTCGGCGTGCCCCCGGAGGTCGTCCCGGACCGGGAGAGCCGGGACGCCTACGTCCGGCGCGTGGACGACACGATCTACGTCTCCCCGTGGGAGACGCGGCTGCGGTCCTGGCTGGCGTTCGAGCGGTTCCGCGGCGAGCACGCCGCGGGCCTCGCGGCCGCATTCGTCCCGCCGCCGCAGGCGGAGCGCGTCACGCGCGAGTTCGAGCAGTGGAAGCGGGCGGGCCGCCCGCTGCGGCCGCACATCCTGACCAGTACGTGGCACGTCCCGCTGGACTGGTTCGTGCCGTTCGCCCGCGGGGAGCGGTGCCTGATGCTGGGCGCTCCGGGCACCGGATACGGCGCCGCAGAGGGCGCCGCGGAGGGCGCGGCGGACCCGCCGGCGGACGACGCGTCCCAGGAACATGCAGGTCATGGCCCTGCTACGGCGGCTCCTGCGCGTACCCTCATCTACGTCACCTCGATGGGGGAGGCGCGCCGCCGGGTCGCCGCCGCCCTCCCGGTGGTGCGCGAGAACCTCGGCGACGGGTCGGGAGAGGTCTTCCTGCTGTCGGCGGGCCGGCTGGACACGCTCGCCCGGTGGCTCGGGGAGTTCCATCCGCGGGCGCTGGTCGAGCTGGACTACGGCGGCCTGGTCCACCTGCTGGACGACCGGACGCTGCAGGGGGACGAGTCGGTCGCCGAGATGGCCGTCGCGCTCACCGGGATGGAGCGCGGTGAGGTCGAGCTGACCGTGGCGATGTACAAGCGTCTCCTCGCGCGCTGGAGGCCCGTGCGGGCCCTCGAATCGGCGAACTAAAACAAATTTCCCGAATCCGCGCGCGATACGACTATACGTGTCGCTAGAATCACGCAGCGTGACCCAGTCATCACCGGACACGCGCAGCTCCCGGCCCCGGCGGGGATGTTTGCACGCAACTACCGCCAGGAACTTGCTTGTTGCGCTGAGTGGTGGCAAGGTTACACGTTGTGATGTCATAGTGGCTCTTTCGGGCCATAGGGGACATCAGTGACCGCGCGAGGATCAATCGCAGGATCGCTGTCATCGGTCCACGGAGGAGAGGCCGCAAACATGTCAGCACGTACGCCAGAGGCCGAGCCCCTGTTGACGCCGGCGGAGGTGGCGACGATGTTCCGCGTCGACCCCAAGACCGTCACGCGGTGGGCGAAGGCGGGAAAGCTCACGTCCATCCGCACGCTCGGGGGGCATCGGCGCTACCGCGAGGCGGAGGTGCGCGCGCTGCTGGCGGGCATCCCGCAGCAGCGGTCGGAGTAGCCGCTCCGGCCGGCCGGGCTCGAGCCGAGCCCTGCCGGAAGCACCCGGCCGAACAACTGGGGGGGCGGTCAGGAGGCCCCTGGACGACTCGCACGTCGATTACGCGCGGGGACGCCGCAGCGGCCTCCTGGACGAACGGGCCGGGACCACGGTCATCCGAGAATCGCGGTCCCGGGCCGATCACCGTCCGATCGGGATGTCCCGCTCGCAACCGGCGAGCGGGACAGTTCCTGTTCAACCCCGGTCCTGTTCAACCCCGCGCTCGCGCGACGGCTCAGGTTGACGGCGCGTGACCGGATGAGGTCACCGGATCTTCCCGATGTGGCAGAACGGGCCGGGCGTCAGACGCTCATCTCTTCCTGGGCGAGGCGGTCGAAGAGGGCGCCGGTCGACGGGTCGTGCTTGCCGGCCACGTGCAGCATCACGACGAGCTGGTCCACCACGAGCGCCTCCAGCTCGGGGCGGGTCACGTCGCGGTTGTCCAGCCAGTCCAGGCCCGCGGTCTCCACCGACGCCATCCACGAGCGCAGCGTGATGCGCAGGATCGGCGGCGGCGTCTCCACGTCCAGCGAGTGCAGGATCCGGTCCAGCAGCAGCTGCCGGATCCCGTCGACGATCTCCCCGACCTCCCCGGACCGGTCCGCGGGCCCGCCGCGCAGCAGCGCCGTGTAACCGGCCGCGTGGCTCTCCACGAAGTCGAAGTAGCGCTCCAGCGACACCCGCAGCCGCTCCAGCGGCTTGCCCTCCGCAGGCGGCTCCAGCAGCACCGACAGCTGCTTGGCGGCGCTGCCGAGCGCCGCGAGGTACAGCTCGTACTTGCCGCCGAAGTAGTGGTAGACCAGCGCGCGCGAGGCGCCCGCGGCGGCCGCGACGTCGTCGATCGAGATGTCCTCGGGCGAGCGCGTGCTGAACAGCTGCAGCGCCGCCTCGATCAGTTCCTCTCGCCGTTCGTCCACGCTGAGCCTGCGGCGTCCTTGCCCGCCGCCCTGCCGGCTCCGCGCCTTACCGCCGGCCACCGCACGTTCTGCCACCTGGGCAGCGTATCCGAGGGCGGCGCGGGCGGGTCGCGGTCGCGCCGCGCCGGGCGGGCTTTTCACCGGGTCGTGATCACCCGCCGACGCCGCTGTGATCCGGAACACCACAGGCCGCAACTGGCATTGTCGTATGCCCGTTACTCACTGTTGCGACGATTCGGGGCGAAGGAGGGGCATCATGGCATCTCCTCCGCGGCGCAGGAGGCGTGCCGGCCCCCCGCGGCGCGCCGCCGCGGCAGGTGCCGCCAAGACCATTTGAGGCATGCCTAGGCCCCCCTGGACGGAGTGCCATGTCAGCTGGTGAAGCAAGCCCCCCGCACGAGACGCCGGTGGTGGGAGAGGGCGCGGTGCCCCCGCCGCGCGCCCCCGCCTCCGCGGCGCGCAGCGACGAGGGGAGGCCGGTGCCCGCGCCGAAACCGACCATCCGCAACGTCGCGGAGCGGGCCGGCGTCTCCAAGTCGCTCGTCTCGCTGGTGATGCGGGGGTCACCGCACGTGAGCGAGCGGCGCCGGCAGGCGGTGCTGCAGGCGGCCCGGGAGCTCGGCTACCGGCCGAACGCGGTGGCGCGCAGCCTGGTCGAGGGCCGCACCCGGCTGATCGGCGCGATCGTCGCCGACCTGCACAACCCGTTCTTCGCCGAGTTCCTGGACGGCCTGCAGGAGAGCCTGCACGGCGCCGGGCTGCGGATGCTGGTCGGCAGCGGCCGCTGGGACCCGCTGTTCGAGGCGGAGGCCGTCGAGGCGTTCCTGGAGATGCGGGTGGACGGCCTCGTCCTGCTCAGCGTCGTCCCGGAGTCGCTGAAGGAGGCCGCGGCGAGCGTCCCGGTGGTGGTCGTCGGCGAGCGCGACGTCGTCGGGGTCGACATCGTGGTGGACGACGACGAGCTGGGCGCGAGCCTGGCCGTCGACCACCTGGTCGGCCTGGGGCACCGGCGGATCGCGCACATCGAGGGGGCGCGCTCGACGACGGCGCGGTACCGGCGGGCGGGGTACGAGAAGGCGATGCGCCGGCACGGGCTGAGCGAGGAGATCGTGGTCGAGCCCGGCGACTTCACCGAGGACGGCGGCTACCGGGCGGCCCGCGAGCTGCTGCGCCGCGACCACCGGCCCACCGCGATCTTCGCGCCGAACGACCTGGTCGCGACCGGCGCGCTGTCGGCGGCGGACGAGCTGGACATGTCGGTGCCGGAGCAGCTGTCGATCGTCGGCTACGACAACACGCATCTCGCCGCGATCCGGCACATCTCGCTGACCAGCGTGGACCAGCCGCGGCGGGACATGGGGAGGGTGGCCGCGGAGCTGCTGACCGCGCGGATCGGCGACCCGTCCCGGGCCGCGAAGCAGAACCTCGTCGTCCCGCACCTGGTGATCCGTTCGACGACCGGCCCGGCTCCCGCCGTCTAGCGCGGCCCGCCGCCGCCCGGGCGCGGTCGCGGCCCGCGGGTGCTCCCCTCACGCCGCCCGCGGGCGCCCTTCGCGCCCGTCCACGTCCTTCGCACGTCCGCCCGCGGGTGCTCCCCTCGCCCTCGCCTCGGGTGCTCCCCTCGCGCCTGCCCGCGGCTCCGGACGGCCGGGCGTTCCTCGAAGTGGTGTGGCGCGGGTAAGGGGCTGGCCAAGCCTGCCGCATTCACCGGCCCGCGCGCGCTTCCCGGCGCCTTAATGGACTCACCGCTCGGCGTGGCGCGCGGGCGGTTCCTGTATGGGGCCGCCCGCGCGGCCGACGGACGGGGTAAGGGTCGTGTTCACCCAAGGGGGTTCAGCTCGTGCGTGATCCGGAACTGGTGTCGTGCGCGCAGCGTGCGGCGAGCGAACTGGAGCAGGCGTGGTCGCAGTGGCGGCACGCGCGCGGCCTGGCCGAGCAGGTCTCGGAGTCGGTCGCCAGTTACGTCGCCCATTCGATCGACCACCCCTGGGGGCGCCCCCGCGTGGTCCTCGGCCTGGACGCGGACGAGGCGCGCGCGCTGGCCGCGCTCCTGGGCAAGGAAGACCCGCTCCTCTGACGGGCCCTGCCACTCCGGGCCGGTCGCGTCGCATACCGGTCCTGTACGGCCGTCCCCGTTGACCGGGTACGGCCGGAACTCGCCGTACCCGTTTCTCCGACTTCGTTTGACGAACTCCCGCGCGTGTGCAGACTGTCAGGGTCGGTAACGAAGTCATCACGGAGGACGGCCTGTGCGCATCCAACGAGGCGGTCCAGCGGTCGCCGGTCTCGCGCTGTGCCTCGGCGCGCTCGCCGCGTGCGGCGGGTCGTCCGGGGGGAAGGCGTCGCCGGCCGGTGACACCGCCGAGCCGCCGACCGCGGGAGCGACGAAGGGCACCTCGGCGGGCGGCCCCGCCTCGCCCAAGGGGTCCGGCGGGCGTCCGCTGGCGGGCAAGGTCGTCGTGATCGACCCGGGCCACAACGGCGGCAACGCCTCGCATCCGCGCGAGATCGCCAAGAAGGTGTACGTCGGCAACGGCACCAAGGAGTGCGACACCACCGGCACCGACACCGTCTCCGGCTACTCCGAGCACGCCTTCACCTGGGACGTGTCGAACCGGCTCGCGAAGATCCTGCGGGCCGAGGGCGCGAAGGTGACGCTGACCCGCAAGAACGACACGGGCGTCGGGCCGTGCGTGGACCAGCGGGCGGCGATCGGCAACGAGGCGCACGCCGACGCCGCCATCTCGATCCACGGCGACGGCGCCGCCGCGTCCGGGCACGGGTTCCACATCATCGAGCCCCTCGCCGTCGGCAAGAACGCGAAGATCGTCGCGCCGTCCGCCAAGCTGGGCACGGCGCTGCGGGACGCGTACCACTCCGGCACCGGCATCTCCTACTCCACGTACCTCGGCACGAAGGCCATCGACAAGCGCAGCGACCTCGGCGGGCTGAACATGTCGACGGTCCCGAAGGTGTTCATCGAGTGCGGGAACATGCGCAACAAGGGCGACGCGGCCAAGATGACCAGCGCCTCGTTCCGGCAGCGCATGGCGGAGTCCCTCGCGAAGGGCTTCCAGAACTACCTGTCCTGATCGCCGGCGTGGCGGCGGGCGGTGAGGACGACGGCGCCGCCGGTCGCGGCGAGGGCGGCGAGCGCGGTGGCGAAGAGGGTGGCGCCCGCGGTGAGGCCCACGGCGTCGCTGAGGTAGCCGGCGGTGACCGGCAGGAGGCCGGCGGGGACGTAGCCGCCGATGTTGAACGCGGCGTTGGCCTCGGCGAGGCGGCGCGCCGGGACGGCGGCGTTCAGCAGCGAGAGGCCGCCGAGCTGGCCCATGCCCTGCCCGGCGCCCGCGAGGACGGCGGACGCGGCGAGCGCCGCGACGGACGCGCCGTGCACGGCGATCACCAGCGAGGCCATCGCGGCGACCGTGGCGGCGGCGCCCGCGACGAGGATGGCGCGCCGCGGCAGCCGCTGGACCGCGAACTGCACGCCGGTGGCGGCGGCGAACATGACGAACGCCATGCCGCCGGCGACGATCCGGTTCCCGGTGCCGAGCAGCCCCGACAGCAGTGACGGGCCGAGCGACAGGACGAACGACGTCGCGGTGATGCCGGGCGCGAAGACCGCGATGCCGAGGACGAGCCGCATGGCGTTCTCGCGCGGGACGCCCGGCACGCGGATCCACGACCGCGCGGCGGGGCCGGCGGTGGGGCCACCGCTGGGAGTGGACGGGCGCGGCAGCGGCATGCGCACGACGACGAGGGCCGCCGTGGCCAGCAGGACGGCCTCGACGGCGAACACGGTGACGGTCGGGGCGGGCAGCGTCTCGGACAGGACGCCGGACAGCAGCGGCCCGAGCCCGGCGCCGAACACCATCGCGGACGAGGCGAGGAGCGCGGCGAGGCGGCGGCGGGACGGCCCGGCGACGTCGGTGACGGCGGCCAAGCCGGCGGAGACGGTGGCGCCGACGGCGATGCCGGTCAGCAGCCGGGCGGCGATGAGGGCGGCGACGGTGCCGGCGGTCGCGAAGACGCCGCAGGCGACGAGGGCGAGGGCGAGCGCGGGCAGCAGGACGGGGCGGCGGCCGAGCCGGTCGGACAGCACGCCGGACACCAGCAGCGAGCCGAGCAGCCCGACGATGTAGAAGGCGAAGACGACGGTGAGCGTGCCCTTGGAGAAGCCGATGTCGCGCTGCCAGAGCACGTAGAGCGGCGTGGCGGCGTTCGACAGCACGAAGACGGCGGTGACGGGCCAGGCGGCGAGCCAGATCCAGCGGGTGCGGATGTCCCGGTGCCGGGCGCCGTGGGGGGCGCGGATCGTCGGGGCGTGCGACATGGGGGTCCCTTCGCCGAAGCAGTACGACTTTTTTCGAACTTAGCATGCAGTACGATGAAACTCGTACAAGCGGGGAGAGGGGACGCGACATGGCGACGACGGCGACCGGCGGGCCGGGGAGCGCCGCGGCGGAGACCGCGCGACCGGCGATCAGGGTGCTGCCCGAACCGCCCGGCCTGCCCGAGCCCCTGCCGGAACCGGCCGCCGAGGACCTCCGGCTGGAGACGATCTTCGGCGCGCTCAGCGGGCCGCTGCGGCTGGAGATCGTCCGCCGGCTCCTCCTCGACCGCGAGGAGTTCGACCACCCCTGCGGCTGGTTCGGCTTCGACCGGCCGAAATCGTCGCTGACCCACCACTTCAAGGCGCTGCGCGAGGCCGGCGTCCTGCGGCAGCGCCAGTACGGCCTGGAGCGCCGCAGCGAGGTCCGCATCGACGACCTCAACGCCCGCTTCCCAGGCCTGCTGGAGCTGATCGCGTCGTCCTCGGCGTCAGACCACTAGACGGCCTTCCTGCAACGGACGACGCGTGCGATCGCTGCATCGCTCCGACTCGCCCAGGGGCTCGCCGCGCGATCGGATTCTCGCTTCGCACGAATCCGGCTTCGCTCGCGATCGCGACGTCTGAGGTCCGTGCGGCGCCGGGCCGGGCTTGGGGTGCGGCGGCGCGGCGCGGGGTGGCGCGGGGCGGGGTTCGCGCATGCCGGTGGACGGTCGGGCAGGATGGGCGGATGGATGATCTTCGGGAGCCGCTGCGTCGCGTCCGTGCCGCGTTCGAGGGCGCCGGCTACACCGTCGGCGGGGTGCGCGAACTGCTCGGACCGGTCGCGGGCGGCGCGCTGGCGCGCGACGAGATCGTCCCGGCGCTGCGGGCCACGCGCGGCGGGTCGCCGCTGGAGCTGCTGACCCGGCTGTTCTGGTTGCAGGTGCCGGTGGACGCGTCCGCCCTCGACGCGGCGGGGCTCGACGTGCGCGACCTCGTCGCGGCCGGGCTCGCCGAGCCGTCCGGTGCGGAGGTGCGGCCGCTGCTGCACGTCGAGCCGCTGGAGTCGGTGAGCGGCGAGGGGCACGCGGGGTACGCCGTCTCCGATCTGAAGGTGCGGCCCGGCTCCGGGACGGTCCCGGCGGACGACCACGTCGTGGGGGCGGGCGGCGCGTCGGGGAATCTGGCCCGCCTCGTCGTCCACAGGCCTGTGGATAACGTGCTCGATCTCGGCACCGGCTGCGGGGTCCAGGCGGTGCATCTGCACGACCGGCTGCGCCCGGGCCGGATCACCGCGACGGACGTGAACCCGCGCGCCCTGGAGCTCGCCGCGATGAGTTTCGAGCTGTCCGGAATGGACGGCGTCGAGCTGCTGGAGGGCTCGCTCCTGGAGCCGGTGCGGGGCCGCCGCTTCGACCTGATCGTGTCGAACCCGCCGTTCGTCGTCGCGCCGTCCGGCGACCGCCGGTTCACCTACCGGGAGTCCGGGATGCCGGGCGACGACTTCTGCCGGCGGCTCGTCGGCGCGGCGCCGGAGATGCTGGAGGACGGCGGATACTGCCAGCTCCTGGCCAACTGGCTGCACGTCGAGGGCGTCCCGTGGGAGGAGCGCGTCGGCGCGTGGACGGCGGGCTGCGACGCGTGGATCGTCCAGCGGGACGTCCAGGACCCCGCCGAGTACGCCGAGTTGTGGCTGCGCGATTCATGCGAGGCGGGGACGCCCGAATACCGGGCGCGCTACGACGCGTGGCTCGATCACTTCGAGCGGCAGGGCGTCACGGGCATCGGGTTCGGGTGGATCACGTTGCGGCGCAGCGCGCGTCCCGCCGTCCGGATCGAGGAGCTGCGGCAGGCCGTCGACCAACCGGTCGGCGCCTATGTGGAAAGCGTCATGGACGGGTTCGGGAACGCCGAAAAGTTTTCCACAGGCTGTGGATCGCGCGTGCGGGCGGCGGACGGGCTCGTCCAGGAACAGGTCGGCGCGCCGGGCGCCGAGGACCCCGAGCGGATCGTGCTGCGGCAGACCGCGCGGCTGCGCCGGGCCGCCGGGGTCGGCACGGTCGAGGCGGCGCTCGCCGGGGTCTGCGACGGCTCCCTCCCGCTCGACCGGCTGCTCGACGCGATCGCCCAGCTCACCGGCATGGACGCGGGCCAGGTCCGGGCGCACGCCGGGACCGTCCTGCCGGAGCTGATCGCGGACGGCTTCTTCGAGGTGGCCTAGAACGGCGGCCTAGCGGCGGAAGACGGTCTCCATCGCGCGGCCGAGATCGCGGTACCGGTTGATCAGGACGGTGAAGCCGACCGCGAGGTAGATCCCCGACAGGACCAGCCGGGCCTGCTCGCCCGGCAGCGCGAACTGGATCGCGAACAGCACGAACAGCAGCGCGGCCTCCCACCGGCGCAGCACGAGGTCGATGAGCAGGCCGAGGCCGAGGACGGTCTGCGACGCGGTCAGCAGCACCTCCTCCAGCTGCCGCGAGTCGAGTGGCAGCGACCAGGCGCCGCCGCCCGCCTTGTAGGCGAGGGGGAGGCTGCCGATCAGCAGCGTCCACTGGTTGACCTTGCTGGACAGCAGCGTGCCGATCGCGTCGGCGTCCCGCAGCCGCCACGCGAACACCACCGCGACGATCAGCTCCGGCGCCTCGGACGCCAGCGGTGCGAGCCACTGCACCAGCAGGAACTCGTCGACGCCGAGCGCGGACCCGGCGTCCACCAGCGAGTTCGCGAACGGTTCGGCGGAGATGAACACCAGCGCCGTGCCGATCGCGAACCCGGCGCCGGTGGCGGCGCGGCGCATCCGGCGCGGCAGCGTGACGAGCCGGGCGGGCACCCCGGCGAGGTTCTCCACGTCCTCGCCGCCGCCCCGGGCGATCCGGCCGAGGTAGATCACGTACACGCCGATCAGGACGATCGCGATGTACCACCCGATCTCGGCGGTGAGCGCGGGGATGAAGCCGAGCACGGTCGCGAGCGCGAGGAAGCCCAGCTCCGTCCGGTGGTGCGGGGCGAGCCGGACGTCCCGTCGCTCGCCGCGCGGCGGCGGCCGCCGCTTTCCGTGCCGCCCGCCGCGGCGTGCCGTCCGGCGGACGCCGAGCGTGAACGCCAGCGCGACCAGCGCCCATCCGACGCCGACGAGGAGCCGGTTCGCGCCCGTCATGTTGGCCGCCGCATAGCCCGCGTAGTGCGGTTTCGTGCCGGCCGCGAACGCGTAGTACACGTCGACGGCGTATTCGGGGAGCACCGCGATGAGGGCGAGCAGCGCCAGCGCGAGCGCCCCGGACATGTCGGCTCGTGCCGTCTCGGCCGCCCACATCAGCAGGACGGCGGCGGCGAGGACGCCCGCGCCGTAGATCACCGCGGCGGGGACGGCGGACGGGTGCAGCCCGGCGGCCCGCGTCACGACCGCCGGGAGCGCGATGGCCAGCGCGGCGCCGATGCGGAGGAGCAGCGTCTCGCGTGGCATACCCGCACTCCTGCCCGCGCGATGATCACCTCACGGCAAAGCGGCGATCTCCGTTGCGTCGCGGTGTCCCCGTTGCGTCGCGGTGTCCCGCCGCGGCTCAGCGGTGGCGGGCGGCGGCGATGGTGGGGAAGGCGCTCGCCTTCAGGCGGGCCGCCAGGTCGCGGTGGACGCGGTGGGCCCAGAACGGGCCGCCGTAGATCATCCCGGTGTAGCCCTGGACGAGGGTGGCGCCGGCGCGGATCCGCTCCCACACGTCGTCGGCGTTCTCGACGCCGCCGACCGAGATCAGGACGAGCCGGTCGCCGGCGCGGTCGCGCAGCCGGCGCAGGACGTCCAGGGACCGGTCCTTCAGCGGCGCGCCGGACAGCCCGCCGGTCTCCTTGGCGAGCGCGGCGTCGCTGCGCAGGCCGGAGCGCTCGATGGTGGTGTTGGTGGCGATGATCCCGTCCAGGCCGAGGTCGAGCGCGAGGTCGGCGACCGCGTCGACGTCGTCGTCGGCGAGGTCCGGCGCGATCTTGACCAGCAGCGGGACGCGGCGCGGCGCGGACCGGTCGGCGGCCTCGCGGACGGCGGTGAGCAGCGGCCGCAGGTGCTCGACGGCCTGCAGGTTCCGCAGCCCCGGCGTGTTCGGGGAGCTGACGTTGACCACGAGGTAGTCGGCGTGGGGGGCGAGGCGCTCGGTGCTCGCGACGTAGTCGGCGGCGGCCTCGGCCTCCGGGACGACCTTGGTCTTGCCGATGTTGACCCCGACGATCGTCCCGGGACGGCGGTCCCGCAGCCGGGCGGCGGCGGCCTCGGAGCCGGCGTTGTTGAACCCCATCCGGTTGATGACCGCCCGGTCGCGGACGAGGCGGAACAGCCGGGGCCGCGGGTTGCCCGGCTGGGGCCGCCCGGTGACGGTGCCGATCTCGACGTGGCCGAACCCGAACGCGCCGAGCGCCTCGTAGGCGACGGCGTCCTTGTCGAACCCGGCGGCGAGGCCGAGCGGGCTCGGGAAGTCCAGGCCGAGCGCGTGCACGGCGAGCGCCGGGTCGCGCGGTGCGAGGAACCGCCGCAGCAGCGGCGCCGCGCCCGGGACGGCCTGGATCGCGCGCAGCGCCCGCAGCGTCAGGTGGTGCGCGGTCTCGGCGGAGATCCGGGCGATGACCAGTGAGAACAGGAGTCGATACATCGCCGCCAGTATCGCAGCACCGGTCCGGCCGAAAACACGTTGCCCGGCGTGCGGGCGGTGCCTACGGTGGCGGCATGTTCAGCGATCTCCTGGCCACCGCCGCGTGGCCCGTCCTCCAGCGCGTGCACCCGCCGCGTCCCGCCGGACGATCCGGCCGCGACGCCGGGGGCGTCTGAGCTTCCACCGCTCCCGCGCGGCCGGATCCGGGGTGCAGGACCGAACGCACACCAGCCCGGACGGGAGTGGATCATGTCCAGGAGCAGGGGCCGCAACGGCATGCTCGGAGTGGGCGGCCAGCGCAAGAAGATCTCGCGGCGCGCGCTGCGCGGCGGGGAGGCCGCCGCGCAGGGCGGCGCCGCCGATCAGGCGGCCCAGAGGAAGGAACTGCTCAGGAAGATGCGCGAGCGCGCCGAGCGGCGCGGCTCCGCCGCCGACGAGCAGTAGCGATCACCGCAGAGCGCGCCGGTCTCCGCACAGGAGACCGGCGCGTTCGCCTTTCCGCAGCTCATCAGCCGGGCTCGGGCTGATCGGCCCCGTTCCAGGGGCATCGGCCGAGCCCGGTTCAGCGGCCGAGCCCGGTTCAGCGGCCGGGCCCGGTTCAGCGGCCGAGGAAGGTGCGGCGGAGTGTCCGGCGGACGTCGCGGCTCGCCTCGCGCAGCGTCCGGCGGACGGCCCGGAGCGGGTCGCGGACGGTGACGCGC
Source organism: Actinomadura sp. NPDC048394 (assembly GCF_040651755.1). Lineage (NCBI taxonomy): Bacteria > Bacillati > Actinomycetota > Actinomycetes > Streptosporangiales > Thermomonosporaceae > Actinomadura > Actinomadura sp. NPDC048394. Next base: position 41,723 of record NZ_JBEZJL010000019.1, read on the forward strand.
CACGCCGCGCCGATGCCGCGCCCGATGGGCGCCAGGACGTTCGTCCCGAACCAGCGGAGCGGGATCACCACCAGCACGCGCACGGGCGCGACCACCAGGGTGCGCCACAGCCAGGACAGGATGCGGGCGGAGAGCCGCCACGTCCCCGCGATTCCCGCGCCGATCGGCGCGAGGACGTACCGCCACAGCGCGCGCGCCGGGACGACCACGAAGACGCGTAGCAACCAGCCGAGGCAGCGGCCGGTCTGCCGCCACGACCACACGACGGCGGCGGCGAACGCCCGCCAGGCCGCGGCGAGGCCGCGTCCGGTCCAGCGCGCGAGCCAGGCGAGCCCGAGCAGCGGCGGCCGCAGGACGTACCGCCAGAGCAGGACGAGGGGCAGGACGAGCACGACGGCGAGGACCCGTCCGATGCCGCGGAACAGCCACGCGAGCCCGCGCCCGATCCACCTGCCGAGCCACGCGAGGCCCCGTCCGAGGGCGCGGAGCGGCCCGAGCAGGACGAGGTCGAGGAAGTGCCCGATCGGCGTCAGCACGTACCGGTAGAGCCAGAGCGCGGCGGCGGCGATGCCGAGGCCGAGCATCCGCAGCGGCCACCACAGGACGAGGCCGAGCGGCCGCAGCACCCACCGGTACAGCGCGACGGCGATGATCAGCGGGATCCGGACGAGGAACCGCCAGCACGCCGCGATGCCGCGCCCGACGACCCCGAGCAGGTCGTACAGCAACCGGAACGGCACGACGACGATCAGCGCGACCACCCGGGCGGGGACGACGAGCCAGGCGGGACCGGCCGGCGGGTCCGGTTCGGGCGGCGGTTGCTTGGCGAAGAGGCCGGCCGTGTCGGGGGTCGGGCGGCTCGGCCGGTCGGGGGTCGACAACGCGTACCTCGATTGCACAGTTCGTGGGCTTTTCCTGGGACGTGCCCGAGGTTGAACCCGTTCCGCGCCGTTCACCGTACTGCTCCTCGATCAGGACGAGCGGTGCGGCCGCCTCCTCGATCGGCGTGCGGTACCCGGACCGAGCCGGGGCCCACAACACATGGAGGACACGAGATGCATTTCCCACGATGGGCGTTCCCCGCCGCGGCCGCCCTCATCGCGTCCGGGATGGTGCTGTCGGCGTGCGGGCAGGAGAACGGGAACGGGAAAGGGCAGCGGAACGCCGCCGCGGGGAGCAGAGCCCAGGCGGACCCGTCGGCGTCCGCGGCGCCGTCGCCGTCCGCCGCGCCGACGACGCTGGAGGTCGCGAGCGTCACCAAACTCGGCAAGGTCGTCACCGACGGGCAGGGCAGGACGCTGTACCGGTTCGACGACGACACGGCGAAGCCGCCCGCGTCGACGTGCGCGGGCGCGTGCGCGAAGGCGTGGCCGCCGGTGTGGGCGAACGGAGCCGCGACGCAGGTCAAGGGCGTCGAGGCGGCGCTCGTCGGGAAGGTGCGGCGGCCGGACGGCAAGTGGCAGGTCACGCTCGCCGGCTGGCCGCTGTACCGCTACGTGAAGGACCAGAGCCCCGGCGACGTGCGCGGGCAGGGCGTCGGCAAGAAGTGGTATGCGGCGGCGCCGACCGGCAAGAAGGCGCTCGCGGCGGCCAAGACCGCGAACAGGTGGAAGGGCTGGACGGTCGTCAAGGCGAAGAACGACCCGAAGTTCGGGATGATCCTGACCGACGGGAACGGCCGGACCCTCTACCGCTACGACAAGGACACCAGCAAGCCGCCGAACTCGACGTGCTTCGGCGCGTGCAAGAAGGCGTGGCCGCCGGCGGTGTTCAACGGCTGGAAGCACCTCAAGCTGGAGGGCGTCAGCCGGAAGGTCGTCAACTTCATCGAGCGCAAGGACGACGGCAAGTGCCAGCTCACGATCAACGGCTGGCCGATGTACTTCTACGAGAAGGACAAGCAGCCGGGTGACACCAAGGGCCAGGGCGTCGGCGGGGTGTGGTGGCTGACGCGGCCGAGCGGTGCGAAGATCATGACCGGCGCGGGCTCGGGCGGCGGCTCGGGCACCGGGTCCGGCGGCGGCTCCGGCGGCGGGTCCGGGTACGGGACGGGCGGCGGTTACTGAGCCTCCGCGCCGTCCCCCACAGGCGAAGGCGCGGGAGGATCGCGGGTCGGTCGGGGTCCGCGAACCTCCCGCGCCTTCCTCATGCCCCGGCGCGCCCGCCGCCAGCCGCCCCGTTCCCGCTGCCCGCCGCTAGGTCAAGGTTCCTGCTGCCCGCCGCCAGGTCCCGGTTCCTGCCGCCCGCCGCCAGCCGCTCTGCTCCTGCCGCCCGCCGCTAGGCGCCCTGCTCCTGCTGGTGGGCGTGGCCCAGCGGGGAGGGGTGGGCGAGCTTGGCGAGGGGGCCAGCGTGGCCCGCCGAGAAGGGCACGCTGACACCGTGCTCGTAGGCCGTCTCGGCGTGCAGGGCGAGGTCGACGCCGCTCGTCTCGTCCTCGGCGGACACCCGGAACCCCAGCGTCTTGTCGATCAGCTTCCCGACCGCGAACGTGACGGTGAACGCGAACAGCCCGACGACCGGGACCGCGATCGCCTGCCTGCCGAGCTGGACGCCGCCGCCCCCGGAGATCAGCCCGGCCGCGTCGCCGGTCATCGAGCGGACGGCGAGCAGCCCGATCAGCAGCGTGCCGATGATCCCGCCGACGAGGTGGACGCCGACGACGTCGAGGGAGTCGTCGTAGCCGAGCCGGTGCTTCCAGCCGACCGCGTAGGAGCAGACGACGCCCGCGACGAGCCCGACGGCGAGCGCGCCGAGCACGTTCACCGACCCGCAGGACGGGGTGATCGCGACGAGTCCCGCGACGACGCCGGACGCGGCGCCGAACGTGGTCGGGTGCCCGTCGCGGCGCTGCTCGACGAGCAGCCAGCCGAGCAGGCCGGTGCAGCCGGCGACGAGGGTGTTGAGGAAGACGGCGGCGGCGGTCCCGTTCGCGGCGAGCGCGGAGCCGGCGTTGAAGCCGAACCAGCCGAACCAGAGCAGCCCGACGCCGAGCAGCACCATCGGCAGGTTGTGCGGCCGCATCGCCTCCTTGCGGAACCCGATGCGGGGGCCGAGGACGAGCGCCATCGCGAGCCCGGACGCGCCGGACGCGATCTCGACGACGAGCCCGCCGGCGTAGTCGAGGGCGCCGAGGTCGGAGATCCAGCCGCCGCCCCAGACCCAGTGGGCGATCGGCGCGTAGACGACGAGGGCCCAGACGGGGACGAACACCATCCAGGCGGAGAACTTCGCGCGGTCGGCGATGGCGCCGCTGATGAGCGCGGTGGTGAGGATCGCGAAGGTGAGCTGGAAGGTCACGAACAGCAGTGCCGGGACGTGACCATGGGGTGTCGTCGGGGTGATGCCTTTGAGGCCGACGTGCTCGAATCCGCCGAGCAGGCCGAGGCCGCCGAGATCATGGCCGAACGCGAGGCTGTAGCCGGCGACGAGCCAGGAGACGGTCACCAGCGCGACCGAGACCAGGCTCATCATGATCATGTTCAGCGTGCTCTTGGCGCGCACCATCCCGCCGTAGAACAGCGCGAGTCCGGGCGTCATCAGCAGGACGAGCGCGGTGCTGGCGAGCAGCCACGCGGTGTCGCCCGCATCGATCCCTGTGGGCACGGCGTCTCCCCCTTCGCGGGTCCGGTGTCCGCCATCGAGAATCACCCGTGTCCGTTTCGTGTCTTATGCCGCTTTGTTTCGGCTGTGTTTCATGTTGCCGTTACGTTGCCTTCTGCTCACCGCTCACTCTTTGCATCTCGACAGTTACCCAATCCGGTGTTCTCATGAAATCGGACCCGCCATGGATGCGTTCCGGCGAAGCGCCCGCACATGGTGGGTGGCTTCGGGAGGCCCGATGGTCGAGGGAGTCGGACGAGCGGAAAGAACCGGACGGAACGGTCCACGGGGGCACGGGGGCACCGGGACCGCACGCAGCACCAGGGGCGAACGCAGCACCAGGGGCGCACGGAGATCCACCGCAGGCAGAGCCACCACACGCAGGGTCAGGGGCACGGGCAGGGCCGCGGTCGCGCTGAGGGCCGCGGTCGCGCTGGCGCTGCCGGCGAGCGCCCTCGCCGCCTGCGGAGGCGGCGGCACCCCCACCCTGAACTGGTACATCAACCCCGACAACGGCGGGCAGGACAAGCTCGCCGCCGCCTGCTCCAAGGCGTCCGGCGGGCAGTACCGGATCAAGACCTCGCTGATGCCGGACGACGCCACGCAGCAGCGCGAGCAGCTCGTCCGGCGGCTGGCCGCCAAGGACAGCGGGCTCGACCTGATGAGCCTCGACCCGGTGTTCGTCGCGGAGGCCGCGAACGCCGGGTTCCTGCGGCCGTTCCCGGCGAGCCAGGCGGCGCAGTTCACGCAGGGCGTGTTCCCGGTGGCGGTGCAGAGCTCCACCTGGGACGGGAAGCTGTACGCGGCGCCGTTCTGGGCGAACACGCAGCTGCTCTGGTACCGCAAGTCCGCCGTCCAGAAGGCGGGCGTCGATCCGAACGCGCCCGACTTCACCTGGGACAAGATGATCGACGCGGCGCTGCGCACCGGCACCACCGTCGGCGTGCAGGGCAACAAGTACGAGGGCTACATGGTGTGGATCAACGCCCTCGTCGCGTCCGCCGGCGGGCAGATCGTCAGCGACGCCGGCAAGGGCGACAACGCCCGGATCGACATCGACTCCCCGGCCGGGCGGGCCGCGGCGACGATCGTCCGCCGGCTGGCGACCTCGCGGGCCGCGAGCCCGACGCTGTCCACCGACATCGAGGAGCAGTCCCGCGCCCTGTTCAACGGCGCGCGCGGCGGCTTCATGGTCAACTGGCCCTACATCTGGGCCGCGGACGCCAGCGACGCCAAGGCCGGCGTGATCGGCAAGTCGATCCCGTCCGACATCGGCTGGGCCCGCTACCCGAAGGTCGCGCCCGGGCAGGAGAGCAAGCCGCCGTTCGGCGGCATCGAGGTCGCCATCGGCGCCTACGGCAAGCACAAGAACACCTTCGCGGTGGACGCGGTCACGTGCATCACGTCCACCGAGCACCAGAAGGAGTACATGCTCGCCGAGGGCAACCCGGCCGCGCGTCCCGCCGTCTACGACGACCCGGAGATCCGCAAGCAGTTCCCGATGGCGGACCTGATCCGCGACTCGATCAACGCGGCGGCGCCGCGCCCGATCACGCCGTACTACACCGACGTGTCCGGCGCGATCCAGAGCCGCTGGCACCCGCCGGCGTCGGTGAACCCGAACTCGACGCCGCGCGAGTCCGCGACGTTCGTCCACCAGGTCCTGCGCGACCAGCGCCTGCTCTGAAGGGACCGACGATGACCGCAGTGCACACCGCGCCGGCCGCCGGGACGCCCGCGGCGCCCGCCGCGGAGATCTCCGACCGCGGCCGCGCCGAACGCCGGCTCGGCCTGCTCCTGTCCGCGCCGGCCGTGATCGTCATGCTGGTCGTGACCGCGTACCCGCTGGTCAACGCGCTGTACCTGTCGCTGTTCAGCTACCGGATCACCGCGCCGGACGACCGCCGCTTCGTCGGCCTCGCCAACTACGGGACGGCGCTGTCCGACCCGCTGTTCTGGCAGGACGTCCTCACCACCTTCGTCATCACCTTCGTCACCGTCGCGGTGGAGCTCGTCATCGGGTTCGCGCTCGCGATGGTGATGCACCGGGCCGTCTTCGCGCGGCGCACCGTCCGCACCGCGATCCTGCTGCCGTACGGGATCGTCACGGTGATCTCCGCGTTCGCCTGGAAGTACGCGTTCGACCTGCAGTCGGGGTTCGTGAACTCCTGGTTCGGGCTCGGCGACTACGCCTGGTTCTCCGGCCGCTGGTCCTCGATGACCGTGATCGTCCTGTCCGAGATCTGGAAGACGACCCCGTTCGTGTCGCTGCTGCTCCTCGCCGGGCTGGCGCAGGTGCCGGGCGACCTCGGCGAGGCCGCGACCGTGGACGGCGCGACGGCGTGGCAGCGGCTGCGCCGGGTGACGATCCCGAACATGAAGGCCGCGATCCTCGTCGCGGTGCTGTTCCGCACGCTCGACGCGTGGCGGATCTTCGACAACGTCTTCGTCATGACGTCCGGCCAGCAGAAGACCGAGACGCTGTCGTTCCTCACCTACCGGCAGACGATCACCCGGACCGCGATCGGGCTCGGCGACGCGGTCGGCGTGCTGCTGTTCCTGTCGGTGGTCCTCATCGCGGTCGTGTTCATCAAGGGGTTCCGGGTCGACCTGGCGCAGGCGCGCGGCGAGCGCGGGGGAGGCGAGAAGTGATGGAGACCGCCCGTTCGAAATGGCTGTGGGCGCTGGCGTCCCTGCTGATCCTCGTGTGGACGGTGTTCCCGATCCTGTGGATCGTGATGCTGTCGTTCAAGCAGCCCGGCGAGATCGGCAACCAGAAGGGCTTCCTGCCGCACCACTGGACCTGGGACAACTACCGGACGGTCTTCAAGACCGACCTGTTCACCGCCGCGCTGATCAACTCGATCGGCATCTCGCTGATCGCGACCGTGATCGGCGTCGTGTTCGCCACGCTCGTCGCGTACGCGATCGCCCGGCTGGAGTTCCCCGGCAAGAAGGCGATCCTGTCGTTCGCGCTCGCGATCGCCATGTTCCCCGTGGTGTCGCTGGTCGGGCCGCTGTTCGACCTGTGGCGCGACGTCGGCCTGTACGACACCTGGCCGGGGCTGATCATCCCGTACATCTCGTTCGCGCTGCCGCTCGCGATCTGGACGCTGTCGGCGTTCTTCCGCGAGATCCCGTGGGAGATGGAGCAGGCCGCGCAGGTCGACGGCGCGACGACCTGGCAGGCGTTCCGCAAGGTGATCGTCCCGCTGGCCGCGCCCGGGGTGTTCACCGCCGCGATCCTCACCTTCTTCTTCTGCTGGAACGACTTCGTCTTCGGGATCTCGCTGACGTCGTCGGACCGGGCCCGGGTCGTGCCCGCCGCGCTGGCGTTCTTCACCGGCGCGTCGGAGTTCCAGCAGCCGACGACCGCCATCTGCGCGGCGGCGGTCGTGGTGACCGTCCCGATCGTCGTCATCGTCCTGGCGTTCCAGCGCCGCATCGTCGCCGGGCTGACGTCCGGCGCAGTCAAGGGCTGAGGGCCCGAGGGGGTTGAAGCATGGCCGCCATCACCATGAAGAACATCGTCAAGCGGTACGGCGACGGGTTCCCGGCCGTGAACGAGGTGTCCCTGGACGTGCGGGACGGCGAGTTCATGATCCTGGTCGGGCCGTCCGGCTGCGGCAAGTCCACCCTGCTGCGGATGATCGTCGGGCTGGAGGACATCACCGGCGGCGAGATGCGCATCGGCGAGCAGGTCGTCAACAAGATCGCGCCGCGGCAGCGGAACCTGTCGATGGTGTTCCAGAACTACGCGCTGTACCCGCACCTCACGGTGTTCGAGAACATCGCGTTCCCGCTGCGGCTGGCGAAGGTGCCGCGCGAGGAGGTCGACCGCCGCGTCCGGGAGACCGCCGAGCTGCTCGAGCTCACCGAGCATCTGCAGCGCAAGCCGGCGAACCTGTCCGGCGGGCAGCGGCAGCGGGTCGCGATGGGCCGCGCGATCATCCGGCAGGCGAACGCGTTCCTGTTCGACGAGCCGCTGTCGAACCTGGACGCCAAGCTGCGCGGCCAGATGCGCACCGAGATCTCCCGGCTGCAGCGCCGGCTCGGCGTCACCACCGTGTACGTCACGCACGACCAGACGGAGGCGATGACGCTCGGCGACCGCGTCGCGGTGCTGCGCAAGGGCGTCCTGCAGCAGGTCGGGAGCCCGCGCGAGCTGTACGAGGAGCCGGTCAACCTGTTCGTGGCGGGGTTCATCGGCTCGCCGTCGATGAACTTCCTGCCCGCGTCCGTCGACGGGACGGCGCTCGACACCCCGCTCGGCCGGTTCGAGGTCGGCGACGCGCGCAAGGCCGCCGCAATCGAGGGCCGCGACGTCGTGCTCGTCGGGATCCGTCCCGAGCACTTCGAGGACGCCGCGCTGGTCGGCGCGGAGAAGAAGGCGCGCGGCAGCACGGTCAGCGCGCGCGTCGACGTCACCGAGTGGCTCGGCAACGAGCTGTACGCGTACGTCCCGTACGAGGCGCCGGACGACCTCGCCGCGCAGCTCCGCGACCTGTCCCGCGAGCTGGACAGCGACCAGCTGCGCACGCAGGCGGTGGTGGCGCTGGACGCGTCCAGCGGGATCACGGCGGGCGATGCGGCGGAGCTGTGGATCGACACCTCGAAGATCCACATCTTCGATCCGGCGAGCGGCGAGAACCTCACCCGCGACGAGACGCGGGTCGCGGAGCTGGCGCGGGTGGCCGAGCGCGCCCGCGAGGCGCAGCGCCGCGCGCAGCGTCCCGGCGAGGGCGCCGGCGCGGCGGGCGACCTGGCCGGCGGCGAGACGGCCGCACCGGACGCCGAGGCCGACGCGCCGGGCGGCGAGACGGGGGAGGAGGGCGCGCCGACCGCGGGCGCCGCGGAGACCTGACGCCGGGTCCCGCCCGCCGGCCTTGCCTGGCACGATCGGACGCATGTACGAGCGCTTCGCCCACGAGTACGCCGCGCACGCCGCGGTGAGCCCCTACAACGCGCTCTACGACCGTCCGGCCGTGCTGGGCCTCGCCGGGGACGTGCGCGGCCGGACCGTGTTCGACGCCGCGTGCGGCCCCGGCCTCTATGCCGCCGAGCTGCAGGAACGCGGGGCGCGCGTGCTGGGCTGCGACGCGAGCCCCACGTTCGTGGAGCTGGCGCGCGAGCGCACCGGTGGCCGCGCGGACCTGCGCGTCCACGACCTCGCCGAGCCGCTCGGCTGGGTGCCGGACGGGTCGGTCGACCTGGTCGTGTTCGCGCTCGCGATCCATTACCTGGACGACCGCGTCGCGGTCCTGGAGGAGCTGCGGCGCATTCTCGCGCCGGGCGGGGCGCTGGTGCTGTCGACCGAGCATCCGATGTCGAAATGGCTGCGTCTCGGCGGCTCCTACTTCGACGTCGAACCGGTCGAGGAATCGCTCAGCGAGAAGCGCGACTGGCCGGTCCGCGCGTGGCGCATGCCGCTGACGGACATCTGCGCGGAGTTCCGCCGGGCCGGGTTCCTCATCGACGAGTTCCTCGAACCCCGGCCCGTCCCGGAGATGGCGGAAAGCCACCCCGACGACCACGAATTGCTGAACCAGGTCCCGGCCTTCGTCGCGTTCCGGCTGGTCCCGCGTCCCGGCTGAACGAGGGGCGCCGCCTATCCTGGCGCGGTGCCGTCCCGTCCCGCGCCCGCCGAAGCGGTCACGCCCGACCCGCCGGGCTCGATCGACCGTCCGCTGCTCACCCAGTCCTGGCTGGACGTGGCGCTGGTGCACTGGGCCGCCGACCCCGCCGACGTGGCGGAACTGCTTCCCGCGGGCACCCGCCCCGACACCTTCGACGGCGCCGCCCACGTGGGCCTGATCGCCTTCCGGATGCACCGCGTCGGATGGCTCGGATTGCCGAGCGTTCCGTATCTCGGCGGTTTCCTCGAGACGAACGTCCGCCTGTATTCGGTGGACGGCGACGGCCGGCGCGGCGTCGTCTTCCGCTCGATGGACGCCTCGCGCCTCATTCCGGTCCTCATGGGGAGGATCGGTTTCGGGCTGCCTTACCTGTGGTCGCGGATGTCGTTCCGGCGCGTCGGCGACATCGTCCTCTACACCGGTTCGAGGCGCTGGCCCGGGCCGCGCGGCGCGGGCGACAGAATGGCCCTGCGCATCGGGGAGCGGATCGGCGAGCCGACGGAGCTGGAGCATTTCCTGACGGCCCGGTGGGGCCTGCACAATGCCTCCTTCGGCCGGACGCTGTTCCTGCGGAACACGCATCCGCGCTGGCCGCTGCACCGCGCCGAACTGCTGGCCTGCGATGAGGACCTGGTCGCCGCCGCCGGGCTGCCCGCACCGGCGGGCGACCCGGTGAGCGTCCTGTACTCGCCGGGCGTCCCCGCCCGCTTCGGCCTCCCCGCCGGCCCGCTGCGCGCCGGCTGACCCGTCAGGCGCCCCCGACCTCGATGCGGACGCCCCGGCTCTCACCGGTGGCGTGGAGTTCCAGCGCGCGGGGCGCGAAGCCGGACGGGACATCGAAGAGCAGGTAGCCGGTGAAGGACGAGCCGGCGGGCAGGGCCCGGGACGCCGACCGCGCGTACCTCTTCGAGCGCGACGGGCGGAGGAGCACCGAGCCCGGGTGCCCGCCGTCGCCGCCGTGCAGGCGCTGCGCCGCCGCGTCCAGGCGGAGGGCCGCCGAGCCGCTGTTGGCGGCCGTCAGCCGGACGCGGCACAGGGTGCCCGCGGCGGCGATGCCCTTGATCTTCACGCCGCAGCGGGGGCCGTACGCGGTGAACGTCAGGTCGCCGTCCTGGACGGGGGCGCCGAGGACGCCGCGGACGGGCGCGGTCGCGTGCCTGTGGAGGGCGTAGCCGCCGCCCGCGAGCCCGGCGGCCAGCAGCAGGACCAGCGCGGTGAGCAGGCGGCGCGGCCCGGCCGTCCGGCCGCCGAGGAGCCGGATGTCGCGGATCGCCAGCCAGCAGATCTGCAGGGTGGCGGCGGCGTCGGCGACGCCGATGAGCGGCAGCAGCCAGCCCGCGGCGGAGCGCCGGTAGCTGTTCAGGATGAGCAGGACGGCGAACGCCGCCAGCGCCTGGACGCCGAGGACGGCACCGAACGCCTGCGCGATCCGCCGCCCGGCCCGGACCGGCTCCGGCCGTCCGGGCGGCCGCGGGTCGTGCGGCGGCCAGGCGACCGGCCCGGGCGGGTCCGGCCGGGTGCGTTGCGGGTCCGACACCGGCCTCACCGTACGGGGCCGCCGATTCCATGATCGACTTTTGGCCTGAAGCGGCCGGGGCGGGGGGTGGCGGTGGTGCGGGGGCCACTGAATGGACTCATGGGGCAGGCGGTAAGTTCTGCGGCATGGGGGACTATTGGGGGCGGTCCGTCCGCGTCGTCGCGGGGGCCGCCGCCCTCGCGCTGGCGCTCGCGGCCTGCCAGCGATCCGCGGCGGAGAAGCCGAAGGCGGCCGCGCCGCCCGCCCCGGCGGCGCCCGCCGTCCGGCAGCAGCCGGACGCGGCGGCGGTCTGGCGGAAATGGGGCCTGAAACCGATGGTCCCGGCGCCCGCGCCGCCCGCCGACAAGCCGCTGAAACTGCCGGGGAAAGGCCCGGCGAAGGTCTTCGAAAGCGTCCCCACCAAGGACCGTGTCGTCTTCGTGACGCTCGACGACGGGCAGGAGAAGGACCCGAGGTTCGTCGAGATGATGAACGACCTCAAGGTGCCCGTCACGATGTTCCTCACCAAGGACGACGTCCAGGACGACTACGGGTACTTCACGCCGCTGCAGGCGCTCGGCAACCGGATCCAGGACCACACGGTCACCCATCCGGTGCTGCCCACGCTCGGCCTGGAAGGGCAGAAGCAGGAGATCTGCGGCGACCGCGACGCCCTCACCGAGCAGTACGGGACGGCGCCGACGCTGCTCAGGCCGCCGTTCGGGCGGTGGAACTCGCTGACGCAGGAGGCCGCGCGGGAATGCGGCATCAGCGGCATCGTGATGTGGCGGGCGTCGATGCAGATCCACGACTTCCAGTACGACGACCCGAAGAAGGAACTGCATCCCGGCGACATCCTGCTCGCGCATTTCCGGGGCCCGGAGCAGCTCAAGGGCGAGACGATGACGCGGATGTTCGCCGATCTCCTGAAGCAGATCGAGAAGCGCGGTTTCGCGGTCGGGCGGCTGGAGGACTACATCAGCGTTCAATGAACACGCGGACGCTCTTCACCGAGGAGTCGGCGGCGTCGGGGATGACCATTCCGGCGTCGACGCCCGTCCGCAGGTAGTCCATGACCGGGGCGGTGATCCGCTCGCCCGGCAGGACGGCCGGGATGCCCGGCGGGTACGGCGTGATCATCTCGGCGGAGACGCGGCCGGCGGCCTCGTCCGCCGGCACCTGCTCGGCCGGGCCGAAGAACGCGTCGCGGGGCAGCACGACCAGTTCGAGCCGCAGCTCCGCCGGCGACGGCACCTTCACCTCCGGGACGCCGGTGAGCGAGCCCAGGTTCGCGCGGAGGTCGCGGAACGCGGTGAGGAGATGCCCGACGGTGTCCTCGTCGTCGGCGAAGGTCAGCTGCGCGCTGATCCGGCGGTGGTCGGCCAGGTGCATGTTGACCCGGTGGTGCTCGCGCAGCCAGTCGGCGGCGCGGTAGCCAGCTCGTGCCGAGCCCGGCGAGGTCGATGACGATCGGGAGCGGGTCCAGGTCGCGGGCGAGGCCGGGGCCGGTGAACTCGTCGCGTCCCTGCACGTCGAACCCCATGCCGGACAGCTCCGAGCGGGCCCGCGCGGCGAGGTCGAGCGCGCCGCCGAGCAGCTCGCGGCCGTGCTCGACCATCTGCCGGCGCCACCCGTCCAGGCCCGCGTACAGCAGGACGGACGGGCTGGTCGTGCCGAGCAGGTCCTCGCGGGCCTTGAGGACGTCCGGGTCCACCAGCGGGCCCTGCAGGTGGAAGACCGAGCCCTGTTCGAGGCCCGCGCCCATCTTGTGGACGCTGGTCACGCACACGTCGGCGCCGGAGTCCATCGCCCAGGTCGGCAGGTCGGGGTGGAACGGCAGGTGCGCGCCCCACGCCTCGTCCACGATCAGCGGCTTGCCGCGCTTGTGGCACTCCTCGGCGATCGCGGAGAGGTGCGCGCACGTCCCGTACGGGGTGGGGCTGGTGACGAGGGCGCCCTTCGCGTCGGGGTGCTCGTCGAACCGGGCGGCGAAGGCCCCGGCGGACGGCGGGTGGGCGAGGTGCCGCTCGGCGTCCCACTGCGGCTCCACCCAGATCGGCCGGACGCCCGACAGGATCAGCCCGGACACCACGGACTTGTGCGCGTCCCGCCCGACCAGCAGCTTCTCGCCGGGACCGGCGACCGAGAGCATCGCGCTCTTCACCGAGAGCGAGCTTCCGCAGGTGGAGAAGAACGTGTGGTCGGCGTGCACCGCGTCCGCCATCAGCGCCTGCGCGTGCTCCAGGACCTCGTTGCTGGACATCCGGTCGTCCAGCCCGGAGATCGCGAGCACGTCCGACCGGTAGACGGCGTCGCCGAGCACCTCCCGGGCGCGCGGGTCGGCGCCGCGGCCCTGCTTGTGGCCGGGCGGGGTGAACGGGACCTGGCCCTCCCGGTGGTAGGCGGCCAGGGCTTCCAGGACGGGGGCTCGGGAGTGGTCCATTCCCGGCGTGTTCCCCGCAGCGGGACGCCCTAACGGGCGCGCCGCGGGGACTCCGGCCGACGAATGGGACGGCCGACACCGGGTAGGGCGAACGCCATGAACGATCGCATACCGGCCGAGGCGGAGCTGGCCTGGGAGGACTTCCACCGGCTCGTCAACATGACGTCCGACGAGCTGCGCACCTGGCTGCTCACGGACGCCTCGGGCGAGGAGGCGTTCCCGGCGGAGCCGGAAACCGGCGTCTCCGAGCTCGGCGTCCGCGTGGTGGACCTGCTGCGCAAGCGGAAGGTCGACCTCACCGACGGCGACGCCGACGTGATGCGCCAGGTCGTGGACTACGTCGAGGACCATCTGGACGCCCCGCCGCCGGACGGCGCGAGCAACGAGCGCTGGCGGCACGAGCTGATGACGGTGGGCCACGACCCGCTGCGCCCCGAGCCGTCCAGCGCATAGGAGGGGGATCATGCCGAACCCGCAGCAGCCCGAGATGAGGCGGTCCGGGCGGACCGCCGTGACCGAGGAGCCGGCGCCGGAGGCCACCGACCCGAAGTCGACGCGGGCGAAGGGCCACGCGCACGGCACCGACAAGGGTGACAAGGGCGGCGGCAAGGGCGGCGGCACGCCGCCGGACCAGCGCCCCCCGCACCCCGAGTAGAGGACCACGGCCGAGGCCGCCCCGGGAGCTTCCGGGGCGGCCTCGGCGCGGCTTCCCGGAACGGACGGACGGGTAGGGGCGGAAGGTGCTTGAGCTGTCGCCGGGGCAAGGGGTCGTGCAGATCGGGGAGCTGCTGCTCGCCCTGGTGCTGTCGGCCTGCATCGGCCTGGAGCGGGGCCTGCGCAACAAGAGCGCGGGCCTGCGCACGCACACCCTGGTCGGCGTGGGCGCGGCGCTGTTCATGCTGGTCAGCAAGTACGGGTTCCAGCACGCGCCGGGGCACGTGTCGTTCGACCCGTCGCGGGTGGCGGCGCAGATCGTGTCGGGCATCGGCTTCATCGGCGGCGGGCTGATCTTCGTCCGGCGGGACGCGGTGCGCGGGCTGACGACCGCGGCGGTGGTGTGGGTGACGGCGGCGGTCGGGATGGCGGCGGGCGGCGGCCTGTGGCTGCTGGCGGTCGCGGTGACGGGCGCGCATTTCCTGGTGGTGTACGGGCTCAGCGCGCTGTCGCGGCTGCTGCCGATCGAGCGGTTCCGGCCGGCGGGCCGGGGGCGGCTGCGGCTCGTCTACCGGGACGGGCGGGGCGCGCTGCGGAGGGTGCTGGTGGAGTGCACGCAGCGCGGGTTCGCGGTCCTGGCGGCCGACGTGGAGCGCGAGTACCTGCCGGACGACTCCGACCGGGGCCGCGACGAGCGGCGGGACCGGGACGAGGCGTCCGGGCGGCGCGGCCCGTGGAACGCGGTGGTGACGCTGGTGCTGGAGGGGCCGGGCTCGATCCCCGACCTGTCCGCGACCCTGGCCGAGCTGCCCGACGTCGTCGGCGTCACGGTCGGCTCCGACCACGACGACGACAACGAGTGATCCGCTAGGGGGCCTGCGTGTGGGGGCGGTAGCCCTCGTCCTCGCCGCCGGGGGCCTCGGCTTCGGCGTTCGGGGGGTCGGTCTTGCTGGGGGCGTGCTCCTCGGCGAAGTCGTCGTCGGTCTCCTGGGGGGCGCCCGCCTCGGCGCGGCGGTCGGCGAGCGGCTTGTCCTCGTCCCGTTTCTCGGTCATGTGGTTCCTCTACTCCGGGGCGCCGCGAATAAACGCCTAGGGTGAAGCCATGTTGTACGGGCGTGACGAGGAACTGGCCACGATCGACCGGCTTCTCGGCCAGGTCCGTGAGGGGCGCGGTCAGACGCTGGTACTGCGCGGTGAGGCCGGCATAGGCAAGACCGCGCTTCTCGACTACGCCGCTGCGGAAGCGTCCGAGATGCGGGTGGTGCGCGGTACGGGAGTCGAGTACGAGAGCGGGATGCCGTATGCCGGTCTCCACATGCTTCTGAGCGGGCATCTGGACCGCATCGATTCGCTGCCCGACGCACAGGCGCGCGCACTGCGCAACGCCCTCAACATGGGCGCACGCCAGGACACGGACGGCGGGGACCGGTTCCTTGTCGGTCTGGCCGTCCTGACGCTCCTGGCCGACCTCGCCGAGGAGAAGCCGCTGCTCTGCGTGGTCGACGACGCGCAGTGGCTGGACGGGCCGTCCGTCGAGGCGCTGCTGTTCGCGGCGCGGCGGCTGGAGGCCGAGCCCGTCGCGCTGCTGTTCGCGGCCCGCGACCTGGACGCGCCGGAGTTCCCCGCGCCCGGCCTGCCCGAGGTGCGGCTGCGCGGCCTCGACAGGGCCGCCGCCACCGAGCTGCTCGCCCGGCACGCCGCCGAGCTGCCGCGCCACGTCCATCACGAGGTCCTCGCGGCGGCGATGGGCAACCCGCTCGCCCTCCTCGAACTCCCCGGGCTGCGGACGCAGGCGCACGACGCGTCGTCGGCGTACGAGCGGATCCGCCGGTCGTTCGCCGAGAAGATCGCCGCGCTGCCGGAGCCGTCCCGGACGCTGCTGCTCCTCGTCGCGGCGGACGACGCGGGCGGGATCCCCGCGATCATGGGGGCGGCGGGGCGGCTCGGCGCGTCCGTCGACGACCTGGAGCCCGCCGAGCGCCGCGGCCTGCTGCGCTCCACCACGGACGGCCGGCTGGAGGTGCGGCACCCGCTCGTCCGCACCGCCGCGTACGGCGAGGCGCCGCTGAACCTGCGGATCGCCGCGCACCGGGCCCTCGCGGAGACGTACCGGGAGCGCGGCGACCACTGCCACCACGCCTGGCATCTGGCCCGGTCGGCGACCGGCCCGGACGAGTCGGTCGCGGCCGTACTGGAGTCGACGGCCGAGAGCGAGCGGGAGACCGGCGGCAACGCGTCCGCCGCCGCGATGTACGAGTCCGCCGCCGGACTGAGCCCTGACCCGAGCGCGCGCGGGCGCAGGCTGGCCGCCGCCGCGCGCGCGTACGCGTTCGCCGGGATGCCCGACCGCGCCGCCGAGCTCGCCGTCCGCGCCGAGCCCGACCTTCCCGACCCGATCGCCCGCGCCGACCTCACGCTGATCCGCGCGTCCCTCGCCGACGAGCAGGACCGGACGAAGGAGGCGTACCGGATGTTCGCCGACACCGCCGCGTCCGTCGCCGACCTCGATCCGGACACGTCCGGCTACCTGTTCTTCCAGGCCGCGGGCGCCGCCGCGAACGCCGGGGACTTCGCGTCCGTGGACGCCATCGCCGCGCGCGTGACCGAGCTGGGCCTGCCGAACGCCGCGCACCTGCGCGCGCTGTCCCGCGTGTTCGCCGGGCAGAACCCGCTCGCCGCGCCGGGCGACCTCACCGCGGGCGTCGCCGCGCTGCGCGAGCTGATGGACGCGATGCGGCTGTGCTACGGCCCGCGCGACCGCGTCCGCGCCGGCCTGTGGCACATCCTGATCGGCGACTTCGAGGGAGCCGCGGAGACGGCCGCCGAGCTGGAGCGGCGATACCGGGCGCAGGGCGCGATCGGGCTGCTGGCGTCCGTGCTGATGATCCGGTCCCGCGCGCAGCTGATGCTCGGCCACCATCGCGAGGCGCGCACCGCCGCGGCGGAGGGCCTGCGGATCGCCGCCGACACCGGGCAGCACCGCATCCGCGTGTACCTCGCGACCGTCCTCGCGCTGCTCGCCGCGATCGAGGGCGACGAGGACGCCTGCGCCGAGCTGACCGAGGAGGCGCTGGCCCGCGGCGTCCCGCCGAGCAGCGTCCACGCGGCGGCGGCGCGCGGCCTCCTCGACCTCGGTCTCGGCCGCCACGAGGCCGCGCTGTCCCGGCTGTCGGACGTCGTCGCCGGGCCGAACCGGCAGGGTTCGATCGCGAGCCTGCCCGACCTCGTCGAGGCCGCCGTCCGCGCGGGCCGCCCGGACCTCGGGCGGGACGCCGCGGACTGGTACGCCGGCTGGGCCCGGCAGATCGGGCGGCCGTGGGCGGAGGCGGTCGCGCTGCGCTGCACCGCCCTCCTCGCCGCGGACGCCCCGGACGACGCGGCGGACGCGGCGTTCGCGCAGGCCGTCGAGCTGCACCGCCAGGGCGGCACCCCGTTCGAGCGGGCCCGGACCGAGCTGCTGTACGGCGAGTGGCTGCGGCGCGCACGGCGGCGCAACGACGCCCGCGCCCAGCTCCACTCCGCGCTGGAGGCGTTCGAGCGGCTCGGCGCGGCGCCGTGGGCGGAGCGCGCCCGCGCCGAGCTGCGCGCCGCGGGCGAGAGCCTCGCCACCGATGCCGGCACCGGGCCCGACGACCTCGCCGCCCGCCTCACGCCGCAGGAGCTCCAGGTCGTCCGGCTCGCCGCGGCCGGCCTCAGCAACCGGGAGATCGGCGCGCAGCTGTTCCTCAGCCCCCGCACCGTCGGCTACCACCTCTACAAGGCCTACCCGAAGCTCGGCGTGGCGTCCCGGGGCGAGCTCTCCCGCCTGGACCTCAGCTGACCCGGAGGGGGCGGGCCGGGGTCACCCGGTGGGAGTGGATCACCAGGTCGAGGAGGGCGCCGGGGGTCGAGCCGGGCATCCGGTGGTCCGCGTCGTCCTCGGGACGGTAGCCGGGGCCGATCACCCGGATCGGCGCGGGGGCGTCCAGCCAGGCGGCGACCGGCGCCGGGTGCGGTCCGCGCAGGTCGAGCAGGTAGTGCGGCGGACCCGCCTGCCCGAGGACGGCGTCGCCGAACGCGGCGGGCGGCGGCGGGACCCGGACGCCGCCGTGCACGGCGCCGTGGTCGAACGTCAGGCCGACCGCAAGGTAGCCGTCGCCGAGTTCCTTGCGCAGCAGCCCGCCCGTGTTCGTGCGCGCGGACGGCCCGCTCGCCACGTGCTCGCCGTTCGCCGCGTGCGCGATGCCGCCCCAGTAGACGACCTTGGACCGCGTCCGGTCGTGCCACCAGAGCAGGTTGGCGGCCATCCTGCGCTCGCTGAACGGGATGATCTCCTCGGGCGGCAGGCCGTGGAAGCGGTGGAAGTCCACGACGGCCCGTGCGGCGTGCACCGCGAGACCATCGCCGGGGATGTCCTTGACCAGCGCGTATGCGCGCTCGGCCCGGTCGGTGAGCGGCTGCTTGGCGGGCTCGCGGCGGAACCGGCCCACATGCTCGTCGATGTCGCCGTCCGGCCGCAGCGGCGCGTACAGCTCCCGGATCTCGTCGAGCCGTCCGGGCGCGGCCCGCTGGACGTGCTCGATGACCAGGTCGTACGCCGACGCCCGGATGGTGGTGAAGTTCATCCCGAACACCCGGACCGGGTCGCCGGGGTGGCCCTCGTTGAACCGCCGGATCCAGAGCAGCGCGTCGAGCACCTCTTCGGTCCGCCAGGGCAGCCACGCGTCGGACAGGAGCGCGCGCGGGTCGCCCTCGCCCGTCCGGACGTACGCGTCGAGGCGCAGGCCGCTCGTCCAGTCCTCCTCCAGCGCGAGCGTCCGGAACCCCAGCTCCTCGACCAGGAACCGCAGGACGCGGTGCTGCAGCACGAACAGCTCGCGGGCGCCGCGCGTCGCCGCGCCGAGGCCCACCACGCGCGCGCCGCGCGCCGCGTCCCGCAGCGGTTCGAGGTCGCCGAGCGGCCCGTCCGCCGAGGTCGCGGCGACCGGCCGCGCCTCCTCCGCGATCCAGCTCGTGACCGCGTTCTCCCCGTTCATGCCGTCTCCTCTCGTCGTCGCCGACGCTAGGAGCCGGGGGACCGGCCGGGCATCCGTCACCCGACCGGTCTCGGCCGGTCCCGGCCGTTCTCGCCGGAAGCGGCTTCAGGCGCGCATCGCGCCGGCGATCTGGCGGGTCGTGACGTTGATCCGGTTCCACGCGTTGATCGCGGCGATGCACATGATGAGGGAGAGCAGGCTCTCCTCGTCGTAGACGTCGGCGGCCTCGTCCCAGACGTCGTCGGGGACGCCCGCCGGGTTGTCGGCGATGCGGGTGGCGGCCTCGGTGAGGGCGAGCGCGGCGCGCTCCTCGTCGGTGAAGTACGGGGACTCGCGCCAGGTCGCGACGGACCAGAGGCGCTCGTCGGTCTCGCCCGCCTTCTTGGCGTCGTAGGCGTGCATGTCGGCGCAGAAGCCGCAGCCGTTGATCTGGCTGGCGCGGAGCCGGACCAGTTCGAGCGTGCTCTTCGGGACGCCGCTCCGGGCGATCGCGCCCTCCAGGCCGAGCAGGGCCTTGTAGGCGTCGGGGGCGATGGCGGGGAGTCCGGTCATCCGTGCCTGCATGGTATTTCCCTTTCTGAGATGGGGGATATCCAGATTTTGAACCGCCGGTGCCCGGACGGTCCGGCGCTGGCCAGTGTGGTCAGGGGGTCAGTTGCGGGCGTACCAGGCCCGCACGGTCTCCTCGATCTCCGGTGCTCCGCGCTTCACCGCCGCGCTGACGTCGGCGAGCGTCTGCTCCGCCAGCGCCCTGCGCCAGGCGAGCTCGGCCTTCCGCATGGCGGTGCTGACCGCGCAGGGCCGCCGCAGGGCGGACGCGGGGCTGTCCGCCCCGACGCCGCGGCTGCGGATCTCGGTGCACTGGAACGCCTCCTCCGGGCCCTCGATCGCGGCCACCACGTCCATCATGGTGATCTTCTCCAGCGGGCGGGCGAGCCGGAAACCGCCGCGCGCGCCCGCCGTCGAGGTCACGAGACCGGCCTTGACCAGGGCCTGGAGCTGCTTGTTCAGGTAGGGCGGGGGGAGTTCGAAACCGGCCGCGAGCCGTGCCGTCGGCACGGGCCGGTCCTCGCCCATCCAGTCGAGCATGAGCAGGCAGTGCGCCGCCCACTCGACCCCTTCCCCGATCCGCATAACCTGGACACTACACGTCTAGATTAGATCCGTCCACCCGCGCGACCAGCCGGGCCGCGTCGCCGCCCTCCAGGACGATCCCGAACTCCTCGGCGAGCACCTCCGGCAGCCGCGCCGGGGCCACGTCCCGCGTCTCCGTCTCGCCGGCCGGCCGCGTCACCGTCAGCGCCGTCCCGTCCAGCACCAGGTGCGCGTCGGGGGAGAACCGCTGGACGAACGGCCGCCGCGTGAACGGCGACCGCGGGCTCGTGGACACGTAGTGGTTGAGCACGTCGAAATCGACGCGGAACGCCTCGACCAGCGGGAAGGAGTGCCGCCGGAACCAGCCGTCCGGGCCGCGCTGGTGCATCTCCCACACCTGCGCGCCCGCCGGCAGCGCCGCGGTGGTCCGGCCGGGGAGGAGCCGCAGGCCCCAGCCGTCCTGGTCGACGTCCGCGCCGTCGCCGGGGAACGCGAGCGGCTCCAGCGGGCCGCCGCCGAAGCCGACGTCGCACAGCAGCGCGGCCTCGTCCGCGGGCTGCCCGGGCGCCCGGACGAGCAGCAGCGCGTGCGTGCCCGGCAGCAGCTTCTCCGCTCCCATGGACACCCGGCCCGTCAGCGCCGTGATTTCGAAGCCGATCTTCTCCAGCACCGCCGCGAACAGCCGGTTGTGCTCGAAGCAGTACCCGCCGCGCGGCCGGTCGACGAGCTTGCCCTGCACGGCCGCGAGGTCCAGCTCGACCGGCCGGCCGAGCATGATCTCCAGGTTCTCGAAGGGGATGGACGTGACGTGCGCCCGGTGCAGCGCGCGCAGGGTCGCGGCGTCCGGCCGAGGGGCGCCGTCGTAGCCGATCCGCTTGAGGTAGGCGGGCAGGTCCAGCAGGTCGCTCTGCCAGCCGTACCCGAGGTCCTCGCTCATGGTGCTCCCTCCGTCCGCACGCGCGCGCGGCCGTGCTCGAATTCGCTCCTGAACGGGGCAACGCCGATCGCCGCCATGATCGTCCCGGCAGCTCGGTTGATATCGCCCATTTCGGCCTCGGGGAGCGGCGCGCCGGCGGACGCGCGCAGCGCGGACGCCTCGCCGAGCAGCCGCGCCGCATCGGCGTGCTCGCCCGCCAGCGCGCGCGCACCCGCCACCCCTTCGAGCGCGAGCGCGACGGCGCGCGGGTCGCCGATGGCGCGCGCGCAGGCCAACCCGTCCAGCTGGAGGGCGAGCGCGGCGTCAGCGTCGCCGCGCAGTTCCGCGACGTACCCGAGCTGGGCGTGCAGGAACGCGATCCCGGCCGTGCCGCCGATGCCGCGCAGCCAGCCGAGCGGGGCGCGCAGGTGCCGCTCGGCCGCGTCGAGGTCGCCGCGGGCGCGCGCGACCAGCCCGAGCCCGGCCTCGGCGAACTCCTCCGCCGACCGGGCGGCCTGCCGGATGGCGATCCGCAGGGCCCGTTCGTGCAGGTCGCGGGCCTCACCAAGGGCGCCGGTCAGCAGCGCGACGCGGCCGAGCCCGGACGTGCGGAACGACACCTCGGGCCACATCCCGAGCTCTTCGGCGAGCCGCAGGCCCTCGCGGTGGTGGGCGGCCGCCGCCGCGTAGTCGCCGGTGATCTCGGCGCGGCGGCTGAGCGCGTCGGTCGCCTCCAGCCGCCCCCACGCGTCGCCCAGGGCGGTGAAGAGGTCCATGCTCTCGCCA
Organism: Actinomadura sp. NPDC048394; assembly: GCF_040651755.1. Lineage (NCBI taxonomy): Bacteria > Bacillati > Actinomycetota > Actinomycetes > Streptosporangiales > Thermomonosporaceae > Actinomadura > Actinomadura sp. NPDC048394. The sequence continues at coordinate 63,384 of NZ_JBEZJL010000019.1, forward strand.
CCGTCACGCTCCATGGCGGCCAGGCCGCCGTGGACGATCGCGAACTTGGCGCGGGTCGCCAGCGCGGCGGCCGTGTACCAGGGATCGGCGCGCGCGCGGAACACGGCGAGCGCGTGCTCCACGCGGGCTTGGTTCGCGGCGATATCGCCGTAGGCCCAGTGGACGTGGCTCAGGAACCACTCGGCCCGCGCATAGGCGAACGTGTCCTGGTCCTTGTAGCGCTCAAGGGCGGCGACACGCAGACGCTCGGAATCGGTGGTCTCGCCCGCCAGCATGGTGAAACCCGCCAGCCACGTCTCGGCCTCTACACGCCCCTGGTCTTCCTCACTGGACGCCTCCAGTGCCTCCTTGAAGGCGCATTGCGCCTCGCCGAACCGTCCGCGCAGGTGCCAGTACCAGCCCAGCGCGTTCACCAGCGGCAGCCCGGCGCCGTGGTCGAGGGCGGCGCGCAGGTTCGCGCTCTCCTGATCGAGCCGCTCCAGCCATTCGCTCTGCTCCGGGCCGCGCAGCTTTTCGTCCGCGTGCCGCGCCAGGTCGGTGTAGTAGCGGACGTGGCGTCGCCGTAGTTCGGCCTCCTCGCCGGCTTCGCGCAGCCGCTCCAGGCCGTACGCGGCGACCGATTCCAGCAGCCGGTAGCGACCGTCCCGCGCGCGCACAACGAGCGAACGGTCGACGAGCCGCGCCAGGACCCCGGCGTCCGCGCCGCAGACGTCCTCCGCCGCCACGAGGGTGCAGCCGCCCGCGTGGACGGCGAGGCGCCGCAGCGCCGCCCGCTCGTCCTCCCCGAGCAGCCCCCAGCTCCAGTCGATCACCGCGCGGAGCGTCCGCTGCCGCTCCGGGCCGCCGCGCCGGCCGCCCGCGAGCACGCGGAACCGGTCGTCGAGCCGCGCCGCCAGCTCCCGCACCCCGAACGCCCGGACGCGCGTCGCCGCCAGCTCCAGCGCGAGCGGCACGCCGTCCAGCCGCCGGCAGATCGCCGCGACCCACGGCGCGGACGCCGCGTCCAGCGCGAACCCGGGATCCGCCGCCGAAGCCCGCGCCGCGAACAGCCGCACCGCGCCCGACTCCGGCAGCGCGTCGAGGTCCGCGTCCCGCGCAGGCAGGTCCAGCGGCGGGACGATCAGCAGCCGCTCGTCCGGCAGGCCGAGCGGCTCGCGCGACGTCGCGAGGATCCGCAGGCCGGGCGCGGCGGCGAGCAGCCGCCCGGCCAGGTCCGCGACCTGCTCGATCACGTGCTCGCAGTTGTCCAGGACGAGCAGCGTCCGCCGCGCGCGCAGCGCCTCGCCGAGCCGTTCGACGGCACCGGACCCGGGGTCCGGGGCCGCCTCGTCGCGCAGCCCGAGGACGTGCCCGATCCGCCGGGCGACCTCGGCGGGCGTCGCCGGGCGGCCCGCCGCCAGCTCGACGAACCAGGCGCCGTCCGGGTGGACGGCCGCCGACCGGGCCGCCGTCTCCAGCGCCAGCCGCGTCTTGCCGACGCCGCCGGTGCCGGTCAGCGTCACCAGCCGGTGCGCGGCGAGGAGCGCGCGGGCCCGCTCGACCTCGCGCTCGCGGCCGATCAGCTCGCCGAGGGCGGCGGGCAGGCGCGGCGCCGTCCGCGGGCGCCGGGTCTCGGACGGGTCCTGCTCCAGCATCGACTGGTACAGCGCGGTCAGCTCCGGGCCGGGGTCGACACCGAGGTCGGCGGCGAGGCGTTCCCGCAGGTCGTGGTAGCCGGCGAGCGCCTCGGCCCGCCGCCCGGCGCGGTACACGGCGCGCAGATGCGCGGCGCGCAGCCGCTCCCGGAGCGGATGCTCCGCCACCGCCGCCACCAGGTCGGCCGCGACCGCGGCGTGCTCGCCCAGGTCGAGGCGCGCCTCGGCGTGCTCTTCGAACGCGGCCAGCCGGCGCTCCTCCAGGCCGGCGGCGAGCGCCTCGGCGAACGGGGCGTCCGCGAAGCCCTCGAACGCCGGGCCGCGCCACAGCGCCAGCGCGGACCCCAGCAGGTGCGCCTTCGCGACCGGATCGGCGGCCCGCCCGGCGCGGGCGAGCAGCGCCGCGAACCCGCCCGCGTCCACGGCGTCCGGCGGCAGGTCGAGCGCGTACCCGGGCGGACGGGCGGCGACCAGCGCCCGCGCGCCGGGCTCGGCGTCGTCCAGGACCTTCCGCAGCTGCGAGACGCGGGCTTGGAGCGTTCCCACCGGGTTGCGGGGCGGCCGGTCGCCCCACAGCGCGTCGATCAGCCGGTCCACCGGGACGGCCCGCCCCGGCTCGGCGAGCAGTTCGGCGATCAGCGCCGCCAGCAGCGTCCGGACCTTGGGCTCGGGCACCCGGACCGGCGTCCCGCCGGACGTCCACCCCATGAGCGGGCCAAGCACCCCAAAACGCACACCGCCAGCGTAACCAGCGCTACGGACGCACCCGCAGCCCTTCCGTAGCGCCCCGAGCCACCTTGGAGTCCGCACAGCGCCGCACATAGCGCTGCGCCTGTTGCCGCACAACAACCCTCGAAGGAGAACCACATGAAGTCGCCGGTCACCGTCATCGGCCTAGGCCCCATGGGCGCGACCATGGCGCGGACGTTCCTCGCCAACGGCCACCCCACCACGGTGTGGAACCGCACCCCGTCCAAGGCCGCGCCACTGGTCGAGCAGGGCGTGACCCTCGCCGCCACCATGGACGACGCGCTCGCCGCGTCCGACCTGGTCGTCATCAGCCAGACCGACTACCAGGCCATGTACGACTCCATCGGCGACGCCGACGTCAAGGGACGCGCCCTGGTCAACCTCAGCTCCGGCAGCCCCGGCGAGCTGCGCCGCGCCGGCGACTGGGCCCGCGAGAACGGCGCCGACCTGCTGACCGGCGGCGTGATGGTGCCGCCGCCCGGCATCGGACGGCCCGGCGCGTACGTCTTCTACAGCGGCCCCGAACCCGTCCTCGACCGGCACCGCGACACCCTCGCCGAACTCGGCGACACCATGTTCGTCGGCACCGACCCGGGCCTGTCGATGCTCTACTACCAGGCGCAGCTGTACCTGTTCTGGTCGACGCTCGTCTCGTACATGCACGGCGCGGCCCTGCTCGGCACCGCCGGGGTGCCCGCGGACCGGTTCCGGCCCTTCGCGTCCGCGACCCTTGAGGCCCTGACCGGCGACGGACCGATGGGCTTCCTCGGCATCCTCACCCGCGAGATCGAGGAGGGCGCGTCCCCCGGCGAGGCCAACAGCCTCCGCATGCAGGCCGTCGGCGCCGGCCACGTCGTCGAGGCGAGCCGCGAGGCCGGGATCGACACCGCCGGGCCGGCCGCCCTGCACGACCTGTTCCGGCGCGCCGTCGACGCCGGTCACGGCGCCGAAGGGCTGTCCGGCGTCATCGACGTCATCCGCCGTCCGGGGCGAGCGGCAGGCGCATGACGAAGCACGCGCCGCGCTCGCTGTCGGCGATGGTGAGGGTGCCGCCGTAGATCTCGGCGATCTCGCGGGCGATCGGCAGCCCGAGGCCCGTCCCCTGCGGGTCCCGCTCCCGCGACTCGGTGAGCCGCGCGAACCGCTCGAAGACCCGTTCCCGCTGGTCCGGGGCGATGCCGTGGCCGTCGTCCTGGACCTGGAGCACCGCCGTCCCGCCGTCGCGCCGGACCGTCACCTCGACGCTCGACTCGGCGTGCCGCTCGGCGTTGCTCAGCAGGTTCCCGAGCACCCGCGCGATCCGCACCGGGTTCGCCCGGACGACCACGCCGGGCTCCAGCCGGGCCGTGACCCGCACGCCGTCGCCGCGCCGGTCCACCTCGCGGCGCGCCGCCTCCGCGAGGTCGACCGGCTCCACCGGCTGCGGCGCCCGCGAGTCCAGCCGGGACAGCTCCAGCAGGTCGATCACGATGTCGTTGAGCCGCTCGGCGTCGCGCAGCGCCGAGCGGAGCAGCGGCCGCGACTCGTCGTTCGCCTCGTCCAGCGCCATCTCCAGCTGCATGTGCAGCCCGGCGATCGGGTTGCGCAGGTCGTGCGAGGCGTCGGAGATGAACCGGCGCTCCCGGTCGGTCGCCTCCTCCAGCCGCTGCAGCGTCCCGTTCACCGTCTCGCCGAGCGCCTGGATCTCGCCGTGCGTGCGCGGGACGAACACGCGCTGGCGCAGGTCCCGCGCGTCGAGGTCCGACAGCTCCCGGCGGATCCGGTCGATCGGCGCGAACGCCCGGCCGATCGTGTGCCACGTCCACCACGCGACGAGGGCCAGCAGCACGAGCAGGACCGCGACCAGGCTCAGCGGCAGCCCCCACACGTTCAGCAGGCTCGGCAGCGGCTCGGCGGAGACGACCATCACCCCCGGCCCCCACGGCGACCTGTTCACCACCCGCAGGCCGAAGATCCACGCGCAGCCGGGGATCGACGCCGGGCACGCCCGCCGGTCGACGAGCAGGCTCCCGGACCTGAGGTCGGCCGACGCCAGCGGCGGCTTGCCGCGGGCCGGGGGCGACGCCGCCAGGACCCGCCGGCCGTTGGGGCTGACGATCTGCACCAGGCCGGTCTCGTCCGGACGGGTCGCGAGCGTCACGTCGGCCTGCCCGCGGAGGATGTCGAACGTGATCCGCTCGGTGGTGCGCTCCGCCTTGTCCGCCTCCCGGCGCTCCAGCCAGTCGCGGACGAGGAGCATCCCGAGCACGAGGATCACGGTCAGGAACAGCGCCGCGAACGCGACGGTGACGACCGTCGCGCGCCCCCGCACGGACACCAAGAGCCGGTTGCGCCAGTACTGGACGCGCTCGCTCCTGCTCTGCGCCACGGCCGTCCCCGGGGATCGTCACACTACGTGGTTGATCGCTACCAAGCGTACGGGGCCGCAAACCTGCCCGCCGGGTCCGACGGGCCCAGCGGGGCCCGGCGGTTGCTGATAGTCAGATGATCGATATATAAAGACCGCATGAGCAAGCCGATGCAGGAACCGACGTTCCTGATCCTCACCGCGCTCGCGGACGGCGCGCAGCACGGCTACGGGATCATCGCCGACGTCGAGCGGATCTCCGCCGGCCGCACCCGGCTGCGCGCCGGCACCCTGTACGCCGCCCTCGACCGGCTCCAGGCCGAACGCCTCATCGCCCCCGACCGCGAGGAGGTCGTCGACGGCCGGCTCCGCCGCTACTACCGGCTCACCGAGGACGGCGCCGCCGCCCTCGCCGCCGAGGTCGAGGCGCTCCGCCGCCGCACCGAGGCCGCCGCCCGCCGCCTCGCCGCCTTCCGCCTCCCCGGCGGCGGCACCGCCCCGGCGTTCGCCGCCCTGTCCCCGAAGGGACTCCGTTGAGCACGCTCGAAGACCGCTACCGCCGCCTCCTGGCCTGCTACCCGGCCGCCCACCGGGAGGCCCACGGCGAGGAGATGCTGGACGTGCTGCTGTCCGCGGCGAGCCCCGGCCAGACCCGCCCGTCCCTCGCCGACGCCGCCGACCTGCTGCTCGGCGCCGCCCGGATCCGGCTCCGCCGCGCCGCGTCCGGCACCGGCGCGTCCCCCTGGGCGGACGCCCTCGCCGTCACCGGCTTCCTCGCCACGCTCCTTTTCGTCGGCGGAGCGCTCAGGCTCGCCGCCAACACCCCGTACGCGCTGACGATCGCCGCCGAGCCCGACACCTCCATGAAGGTGTACGGGCTGCTCTACTTCTTCGGCACCGCACCGTACTGGCTCGCCTGGACCGTCATCGCGGTGCTCGCCTGGCGCGGCATGCGCCGTCCCGCCGCGGTCGGAGCGTGCGCGGTCACCACCGTCCAGATCGCCTTCGCGCTGTACGGGACGGTCCTCCAGGACCACGCGTACGCGTACCTCGGCCGGGACTTCGCGGGCGCGTCGCTGCCGCTCGCGCTGCTGACCACGGCCTCCATCGTCGCGTCGCCCGGCCCGCGCCACGGCGCCCGTCTCCTGGGCCGCCGCCGGGTCGCCGGAGCCGCGGTCCTGGTGGCCGCCTTCGTCGCGCTCCACTCCCACCCGCTGTTCTCCCTGGTGGTCGGCGAACCGCCTCACCACCCCTCCGACCAGGTCATGAACCGGTGGGTCGAGAACATCGAGACCTGGAGCGAGCTGAAGCTGGCCGGCATGCTCGCGGCGGCCGTCCTGACCATCGCCGCGCTCGCGTCGACCCGCGCCCACCGCCGCGCCTGCGCGCTGCTGGCCGTCGTCGCCGCGCCCGTCGTCATCGGCGCGTCCGACCTGGTCTTCCCGGGAACCGAGCCCGGTGAGCTGGTCCTGCTTCCCCGCCTGCTGGCGTTCGGGACCGTCGGCTTCGCGCTGGCCATGCTCAGCGTCCACCTCGTGGAGGCACCCCTGCGCATGCGCGCGCGCCGCAAGGGCCAGAGCCTCGCCTGACCGGCGTCACCGGCCGTCCGGCGCGGGCGCGTCCACGGGGGTGCGCGCCCGCGCCGCGAACGCGCCGGGGGCGAGGCCGGTGCGGGCGCGGAAGAACTTGGAGAAGTTGGCGGTGTCGTCGAATCCGGTGCGGCGGGCGCATTCGGCGACGGTGATGCCGGTATGGGCGAGGAGCCTCCTGGCCTCCAGCACCACCCGGTCGTCCAGGAACCGCTTGGCGCTGCGGCCAGTCGCCTCCTGCGTCGCCCGGCTGAGGGTGCGCGGCGAGTAGCCCAGCCGCCGGGCGTACCAGGCGACCTCCCGCGACTCCGCGAAGTGCGCCTCGACGGCCGCGGCGTAGGCGGTAAAGGCCTCTCGTCCGGCGGGTGGCGGGGGCGCGCAGTCACCGGCGCGCAGCAGGAGCACCTCCAGGAGCGCGCGCAGGATCGCGGTACTGCCCGGCATCGGACGGGTCCGGGACGCGTCGTACTCGCGGCGCAGGTGGTCGGCGGCGAGACGGACCAGCGCCGGACGCTCCGGCTGCCGCCAGCTGACAGGGCCGAAGGGCTCGGCGCCCGGAGAACCGTGCGGGACGGCTTCGGGACGGAAGAGCACGAGGGTCCCGCCCACGCGGGCGATGTCGTCCCAGCGGTGCACGTTGCCCGGCCGGATCCAGACGATCGTGCCCGGCTCCAGGCGGTGATGGACGAAATCCACCGTCACCGCTCCCCGCCCCGAACCGACGATCGCGAGCACATGGAAGTCGGCCCGCTGCAGGGGCGGATGGCCACTGCCTGCGGGCATTCCCCGCAGCTGGGGAAACGTGATGACTTCGACGCCGCCGTCCGCCGCGTAGCGCAGCGATCGAATGTCTTCTCGCTGTCCGTTTTTCACCATAGACAGGCCGGAGCTTACCTGTTCCGAGAGGTCGCCGGTTCGTAGCGTCGAAGCAGACGAAAGGAGAGTCCAGATGGACAAGCGATACGTGAACGTCCAGGGCGGGCGGCTGCCGGTGTGGGTGCGGGACGGCTCGCCGGAGGCGCTGGTGTTCCTCCATTACTGGGGCGGTTCCCACCGCACCTTCGCCCCGGTGATCGACCGCCTCGCGTCCGGATCCGCCGTCGTGGCCTACGACCACCGCGGCTGGGGCGCGTCCCGCGACGTCCCCGGCCCCTACGGGATCGAGCGGCTCGCCGACGACGTCCTCGACGTCGTCCGCGGCCTCGGACTCGACCGGTACGTCCTCGTCGGGCACTCGATGGGCGGGAAGGTCGCCCAGCTGGCCGCGTCGCGGCGGCCCGAGGGGCTGGCCGGGCTCGTCCTCATCGCCCCGGCCCCGCCCCGCCCCACCGCGGACGCGCAGGCAGCGGAGGCGCTGTCGCACGCCTACGACAGCCGCGCGACGGTGGACGACGCGCTCCAGCACGTCCTGACCCACCGCCCCCTGCCCGCCGACCTGCGCGAACAGGTGCTGACCGACAGCCTCGCCGCCGCCGCCGCCGGCGACGACGCCCGCCTCGCCTGGCCGCGGCACGGCATCACCGCCGACATCACCGCCGCCGCCGGCGCCATCGACGTCCCCGTTCACGTCCTGGCCGGACGGCACGACCGCGTCGACCCGCCCGCGTCCCTCCAGACCGACCTGCTACCCCTCATCCCGGGCGCCCGCATGACGGTCATCGAGGACACCGGCCACCTGTCACCCCTGGAAGCCCCCGACGAACTCGCCACCCACATCGACCACTTCACCACCGCCCTAGTCCCATCCCGCACGTGACGCCGTCCCGCCCCCCGCCTCAGATCACGTTGGACGGACGCTCGAACCAGACCCGCTGCCCTTCCGGACCGGCGACCAGCCCGAACCGGTCCCGCCCGGGACTTCCCCACCCGACCCAGCGCAGGTAGGCGGCCTCGACCTCGTCCCATAGCCGCCGCTCACCGCCCTGGACCACCGGAAAGTCGTCCGCGCCCGTCCGGTACGAGCACCGCGCCCACGACGTGCCCGCCTCGTCCACGAGTACCAGGCTCGGCCGCCCCCGGACGATCCGCTCGCCACCGAGCACGTCGGGCAGCATCCCGGCGATCGCCACGTCCGCCCCGTACGAGCCGCGCGTCACGGTCCGCGCATCCAGCCGGGTCCGCGTCTCGTCGCCGTCTCGGCCGAGGTCACCGAAGCCGGGACTGCGCTGCGACCGCAGCATCATGTAATCGGCCGGCCCGTGGAACCGCCCGATCGCGCGGCCGTCGCCCGTCACCGTGAGCCGCGCCTTGTGCCCGTCCCCGAACGACGGCATCCACGGGAAGAGGATCACGCCGCCCGGCCGCGTCTGCTCGATCCAGCTCGGCGGCAGGACGGTGACCCCGCACGTCACGTGGACCCGGTCGAACGGCGCCCGCGCGGGCACGCCCTCCTCACCGTCGCCGACCACCAGGTCCGGCGCGAACCCCGCCTCCCGCAGGTTCGCCGCCGCCCTCTCCGCGACCCGCTCGTCCACCTCGACGGACGTAACCCGCCCGGCGCCGAGCCGGGACGACAGCAGGGCCGCCGTCCACCCCGTCCCCGTGCCGATCTCCAGCACGCGGTCGTGATCCCGGGGCGCGAGCAGCTCGAGGAAGCTCACCACCGCCCCGGGCGCCGACAGCGACGACGTCCACGCCCCTTGACCGGACGCCGGTTCGCCGACGCCGTCGTCCACCTGCGTGATGATCGCGGCGTCGGCATAGGCGGCCTCCCGCCACCGCTCCGGATCGGCGGACCGGTCGATCGCGAAATCGGCACCGCCGCCGTCGGGCGTGCACCAGGCCCGATCCGGGACGAACAGATGGCGTGGAGCCGCGTGTATCGCCCGCTCCCACTCCGGACTGCGCAGGTCACCGCTCTCCCGCAACCGCCGGACGAGTTCGGATGTGGTCACTTTCCCCTCTTCCCGCCGCCACCGGTGTTGTCGTCATCCTTCTTGTCAGGGGGAATCGGCTGCCCCGGCCGATGCGTGTCGCCGCTGTTGTCGTGCTTGCCCATTGCCCTACCTCCTTGTCTCGGACGTTGCTTTCACCGAGCCGAAAAGAACCGGCACGTGAGAAGCGCGCCGACCGCCTCCACTCGCGATTCGCGAACCCGCTGCGACAGAACCTCGCCCTGCGCCGAACGCGCCGTTCGAAAGGCCCGCGCCCTGCCGGCCGCGAGCCGGAGCCGAACTGCACGACCCACTAGAGGCCGCATTTCGCCCACGTGACCTTTCCGCCTTCCACCAGCGGCCGAGTGCCCCAGGAGAGCGCGAGCTCCGAGACCATGAACACCCCGCGCCCGGACGTGGCCTGCACGTCCTCCGCGCACACCACCGGACGCCCGTTGCCGCCGTCCCACACCTCGATCACGGCGCCGCCGTCCCGCTCGTCCCGGAACACCCGCACCACGACCGGCCCTTCACCGTGCACGCACGAATTCGTGACGAGCTCGCTCACCAGGACGCGTCCGATGTAGTCGTCGCGCGACCCCCATTCGCGGAACCATTCCGCGAGGAACCGCCGCGCCAGCCCCGGAGCCCGATCATCCGGCTCCAACACCAGCGTCGGCACCTCCGAGGCGAACGAAGTAGGCGACATCGGACACCATCCCTGACTGGCCGTGGATACTTCCTTTGCTTCTTGATGACAGTCAGCCATAATCAAAGCACCCAGCGTGACAAAACGCATGTCACGCATGGCAAGCCATGGTGCGTGCGCCCCCGTCACTTGGGTGTTGGTTGGGTGCCCCGAAAGAGGGAGGATGAGGACATGGCTCCACAGCGCAAGCGCGGGACGGTCTCGCCGACGCTGCTCGCCTTCGGCCGCAGGTTCCGCCGGCTGCGCGAGGCGAAAGGCTGGACGCAGGAGGCGCTCGGCCGCCGCGCCAACGGCGGCCTCGGAGTCAAGCCGCAGTACATCGGCGCGGTGGAGAACGGCCGCACCCGCTGCACACGCGAGTTCGCCGAAACCATGGATCACGCCCTGGACGCGGACGGTGAACTCCTCGACCTCTACGACGACCTGGTGAAGGACGCCACCTTCCCCACCTGGTTCGACTGGCACACCGTCGAACCCGAAGCGGAAATGCTCCAGGCATACGAGCCGCTAAATATCCACGGCCTTCTCCAGACTCCCGCCTATGCCTCTGCGCTGCTGAGAGGCGACAAAGAAGCGGTCGAAGCGCGTATCAACCGCCAGATCATCCTGGGCCGGGAGAATCCGCCACCGCCGAATCTCTCAGTGCTCCAGGATGAGGTGTCCCTCTACCGGCCGGTCGGCAGCTCGGAGCTCATGAAGGAGCAACTGGAGCATCTCCTCTACCAGGTGGAGCGGCGCGTCGTGACCGTCCAGATCGTCCCGAGTGCTGGTGAGCATGCTGGTAACAGCGGTTCATTCACCCTGGCCACACTCCCCGATAGAAGTGAGATCGCCTACGTGGACATGGCGGCGCGCGGTCTCACGCTCAGTGATCCGGAAGACATCGCGTTGGTGAGCCGATCGCTCATCGAGATCCGGTCGCTGGCCTTGCCTGTCAGTCATTCGATCGAAGTAATTCAGAAAGCGGTGCGAGAAAGATGGACCTGACTAGCGCAATCTGGCGGAAGTCGAGTTACACCACGTCCAACGGTGGCAATTGCGTGGAACTGGCATCGGTGCCGGGGACGGTGGCCGTTCGCGACAGCAAGGATCCGGACGGCCCCATGCTGGTGGTGGACCGGCGGGCGTTCGCGGAGTTCTTGACACGGATCAGGCGCTAGCACCGCAGGGGTGTGGCAGTGATGGACATGACTGGGGCTGTCTGGCGGAAGTCGAGCTGCACCACGTCCAACGGCGGCAACTGCGTGGAGTTGGCGTCGCTGCCGGACAACGTGGCCGTTCGCGACAGCAAGGACCCGGATGGTCCCAGGCTGGTGTTCGGCCGGCGGGCGTTCTCGGTTTTTCTGACGGGCGTCAAACGGTAGGGCCGACTGGCCTGGTGTCGGTCGTGGAGGTGTCGGACGAGATGGACCTGAACAACATTCCCTGGCGTAAGAGCAGCCACAGCACCAACAATGGCGGAGATTGTGTCGAGGTTGCTGCTCTTCCCAATGCCGTCGTCGCGCGAGACAGTAAGGATCCGGACGGCGCGAGGCTGGTGTTCGATCGGCGGGCGTTCGCGGAGTTCCGGACGCACATCAAGCACTAGCACCGTGGGACGTGGCAGTGACGGACCCGACGAACTGGTACCGCGTCAATGAACGGATCGAGGTCCAGTTCACCGCTCTGCGCTACTTCGCGCTCCACGGCGCCGACCATGCACTACGCACCGTCGTCAACGGGGCGAACGTTGGCTGAGCGGCGTGTCCCGACCTTGTCAGGAGTCGGCGGGCGGTTCGATCGCCGGCTCCTCGCCTGCGGCGAGCGGGAAGTAGCCCAGAAAGGTGACGCCTTCCTCGGTGGCGTCGAACTTCTCGATCACCGCGCCCTGGGGTTCGTGGAACACGTCCCCGGGGCGCAGTACCGAGGGCTCCTGGCCGGCGATCTGGTAGACGGCCGAGCCGGATTCGATGCTGCCGAACACGGGCCCGTTGTGGATGTGCCGACCGGCGGGATGGCCAGGGGCGATCCGGATGCGGCGGATCTGGATACGGGCCGTCGCCTTGACCGGTTCCACCGCTTCATCGAGCAGGATCTCTCGGCTCATCGGCGCCTGGCTGCCACCGGATCCAAGGGGCGCTTGGTCCTCCATGGCCCCATCATGCCCGAGGAGGGAGTGGCCGGCCGGACTGGTCCCGCCTCAGGTCACCAAGGGGCGAACATAGCCTGATGCGGCACTAGGGCGCGCCGTCGCCGGTGGTGGCGGTGCGCGGTGGGGTGAGGCGTTCTACTGCCTGTTCGCTCCAGGCGCGGATGACGGATGCCTGCTCGGGGGTCAGCGAGTCGAAGAAGTGGCGGCGGATGTTGTCGCCGTGCACGAGGACGGCCTTCTCGGCGGCGCGGCGGCCCTCGTCGGTCAGCCCGATCCCCGCGCGGCGGCCGTCGGCCCCGTACCGGGTGCGTGTGACGAAGCCGCGCTTCTCCATCCGCGTCAGCTGATGTGAGACGCGGCTCTTGTCCCAGTCGAGCGACGCGGAGAGTTCCCCGACCCGCATCTCGCGGCCGCCGGCCTGCCACAGCGTCACCAGCACGCTGAACTCGGCCTTCGAGATGTCGCAGTCACGCTGCAGGCCACGCTCCAGTTCGCTGGTGAGCAGGCGCTGCGCGCGCATCCAGGCATCCCAGAACTCCCACTCCGCCGGCTCCAGCGATCGAGGCTCCGCCATGCCGACGAGGATAACCGTGACCAGTGAAGTTGTCGCATCAACTCGTTTCGCTCTAAAGTTGACGTATCAACTCTCCTGGAGGGAAGCCATGACGCTCCGCATCGCGCTCATCCTCGGAAGCACCCGTCCCGGACGCCGCGGCGAACAGATCGCCGCCTGGGCGCTGGAGGCCGCCCGTGCCCACGGCGGCGCCGACTACGACCTCGTCGACCTCGCCGACCACGACCTCGGCAACCTCGACGAGCCCGGCAACCCGAACCTCCAGCGGTACCAGCACGACCACACCCGTGCCTGGGGCGAACTCATCGACGGCTTCGACGGCTACGTGTTCCTCGTCCCCGAGTACAACCACTCCTACCCGGGGGCGCTGAAGAACGCGCTGGACTACGTCTACCGGGAGTGGAACGACAAGGCCGCCGGGATCATCAGCTACGGCGGCTGGGTCGCCGGGGCCCGGGCCGCCGAGGCGCTGCGGCTCGTCCTCGCCGAACTCCAGGTGGCCACGGTCCGCGCCCAGCCCACCATCGCGACGCACCCCTCGTTCCACACCGGCGCTTTCGTCCCCCAGGACGGCCTCGACGCCGCCGTGAACGGCATGCTCGACCAGGTGATCGCCTGGTCCGGCGCCCTGCGGGCGGTGCGCCAGGCCAGGAAGCAGACCTCCACGGCCGCATGACGCCCGACGACTCCGACCACGTGAGGGGAGAGGAACCGCGAACGGTCTCCCCCGATGGACATCGGGGGAGACCGGTGCGGTCAGTGGTTCTGGTTCTGTGCCTTGAGCTGCTGGTTCTCCTTCTTGATGTACGGGATCTGCTCGCGCCAGGGGACGATCCGGCCCGGCAGCGTGTTCGTCCAGCCGGACGTCGTCTGCGATGGCCCGACGGGGTTGGGCCCGTCGCCGAACCCGTCCCAGCCCTCGACGCGGAGCTGCGTGCTCTTCGGGTCGACGACGATCGTCTCGGTGCCGTCGACGCGCGTCCCGGCGTCGTTCATGTACGAGATCTTGAGCCGGTAGCCGCCCGCCGTCCTGCCGAGGTTGTCGATGTGGGGCATCGCCGCGAGGGCGCGGTAGGCCGCGGCGCGGACCTTCGGCGGGGCGGGCGCCTCGGAGAGCACCGACTGCAGCAGGTCGACGGTGTAGAGCTCCGGCCTCTCCCGTGCGGCGGGGACCGTGACGCTCTTGAGCAGCGCGGTCTTGAGCCGGTCCGGGTCGGTCGGCAGCCGCTGGATCCCGGCGAAGTCGAGGTCGGAGATCCTCATCACCGGCCGCTTCTCGACGCGGCTGACCAGGCCGGGCGCGGCGCTGAGCCACGTGCTGCCGTCGCTCCGCGTCCACGTCTCGGAGACGTGGGTGACCTTCCCCATCGTGAGGACCAGCTTCGTGTGCCAGTACGTGCCGGACGCCGCGGGCTTGGACTCCGCGGTGGTCGCGGCGGCGAGCATGACCTGCCGCCCGGACAGCACCGGCTCCTTCCTCGCGTCCGGCGCCGACAGGTCGGAGACGACCACGGCCGCCGCTGCCGCCGCGGCCGCGAGCCCGGCCCCGGCGACGATCCACCGCTTCCTGCGCCTGGGCTTGGCGGGCCCGCCGCGCATCGTGTTCCGCAGCCGGTGCCGGCTGCGGTCCACGGCGTCGGCGGACGGTTCGGGCCCGGCCAGCGCGGTGCCGAGCATCGTCAGTTCATCCATGGAATGCCTCCGGCCGGATTGCGTCGTGCAGCTTCTTGCGGGCCCGCGACAGGCGGGAGCCCACCGTGCCCTGGGGGATCCCGAGCGCGTCCGAGACCTCGTCGTAGCTCAGCTCGGCCAGCGCGACGAGGAGCACCACGTCGCGTTCGCCGGGGGAGAGCGAGGCGAGCGCCTTGGCGAGCTGGGGCCGCATCCGCGCGGCCGCCGTCTCGGTGACGACGCGGTCCTCGTGGCTGCCCACATCGGGGGCGTCGCCCGCGCTGCGCGCCATGGCCCGGTAGCGGCGCGCCTCCTTGCGGCGGTGCTGCGCGACGAGGTTCGTGGCGATCCCGAACAGCCAGGCGCGCAGGCTGCCGCGTTCCGGGTCGAACCGGTCGCGCTTCCCGAACGCGAGGCAGAACGTCTCGGCGGCGATGTCCTCGGCGATCTGGGCGTCCAGGCGTCCGGCGACGTAGCGGTAGACGTCCCGGAAGTACCGGTCGTGGACGTCGGTGAACCGCTCCGGGTCCCGCCGGAAGCCCGTCACGAGGTCGAGGTCGGCCGGCGACTCACCCAACCCGGCGGTCACGTACCTGTCCTGTCATTGCGGAACCTTTCGAGTGTTCGGCCAACGATCACCCGTACTCCGCCGAACCCCGCCCCCGTCTTCCCGACCCCGCCGGAGGTGGTCGCTACTGGGATGGTTCCGTGGGGCGGGCGTAGCCGGGGCGGGCGGAGTGGTCGAGGCCGTGTGCCGCCCAGCTGTACAGGTGCAGCTGGAGGCCGTCGGGGTCGGAGAAGACCAGCAGCCAGCCGACCGAGGCCTCGATCACCGGGGAGTGGTCGATGCCGAGTCCGTCCAGGTGGGCGGCCCACGCCTCGATGTCGGCCTGGCCGGTGACGGCGAAGCTGACCGGGTCGAACCCGGCGCAGCCCTCGGCGGCGGCCGGGTTGACGCGCAGGGCCAGCAGGGTCGCGCCGAGGCCGGGGACGCGGCCGGCGACGCCGCGGACGGCACCGTCGGCGTCGGGGAACTCCATCTCCACGGTGAAGCCGAGGACGCGGGAGTAGAACGCGATCGAGCGGGCCAGGTCGGTGACGGGGATCTTCACGTGGTGGACCCCGGCCAGTCGCGGGTCGGTCATGGCTGCCTCCGAATTTCGCCGCAGTAGTACTGCGGTCAATACGGGTAGCATGCTCGCCATGGGAGACACCGTCAAGCGTGCGTACCGGTCGACGACCCGCGCCGCCGCCGCGGCGGCGCGGCGGGGACGCATCAGGGAGGCGGCGGTCCGGCTGTTCGTGGAGCAGGGGTACGCCGCCACGACCATGCGGCAGATCGCGGTCGCGGCCGAGGTGGGCGAACGCACGCTGTACGACGCGTTCCCCTCGAAGGCGGCCCTGTTCTCCCATGCCCTGGACGTGGCGACCGTCGGCGACGAGGAGCCGGTCGCGGTCGCCGCCCGGCCCGAGATCGTCGCCGCCCGGGACGACGCCGACCCGCGCGCCGCGATCGCCCGGCACGTCGCCTACTCCGCCGCGCTGCTGGACCGCGCCGGGGACCTGATCATGGTCAGCGTCGAGGCGGCGGGCGCCGACCCCGACATGCGGGCCGCCGCCGACGCCGGCGCGGCCGCCACGCACCGGGTGCACCTCGCCCTGGCCGAGAGCCTGCAGGCCCGGGGCGCCCTGCGTGACGGCCTGGACCCGGCGGGGGCCGCGGACGTCCTGTACGCCCTGGTCTCCCCGCACGTGCACCGGCTTCTCCGCCGGCACCGGGGCTGGAGCGGCGAGCGCTACCGCGGCTGGCTGGAGGAGTCCCTGGCGCGCGAGCTCCTCGGCTGATCAAAAAGACAAAGACGTCTGTTTATTGTCACTCGAGGCTCTAGTACCGCCGTCCCGCCCCGTCCAGGATCGTCTTCGGGCTACGAGAGGGCGTGATTCGATTGGCGAGCCGGTTGACGGTGGTGTTCGCGATGGTGGTGCTCGTCCTTGGCTCCGGGGCCGCGGCCGCTTCGGCGGCGTCGGCGACGTACTACCTGGCGCTGGGCGATTCGGGCGCGGTGGGCGTCCAGGCGGGACGGGGGCCGACGGACGAGGGCTACACCGACGTCCTGCACGCCGCGCTGGAGGCGAGGCATCCCGGGCTGCGGCTGGTGAAGCTGGGGTGCCCGGGCGAGACGACGACCACCATGCTCAAGGGCGGGATCTGCGCCTACCGCGCCGGTTCCCAGATGGACGCGGCGCTCGACTTCCTCAAGCGGCACCGCGGCCGGGTCCGGTACGTCACCTTGAGCATCGGGGTCAACAACGTCGGTTGCCTGCTGGAAGGCGACCTGGCCTGCGGGCTCAAGGGGGTCGGAAGCCTTCTCGGCGAACTGCCGCAGATCACCGGCGGGCTTCGGGCGGCGGGCGGCGACGTCCCGGTCTACGCCTCGATGACGTACTACGACCCCGGCCTCGCGTCCTGGGTGAAGGGCGACCGGGCCACCGCGATCGCCTCCGTGCCGATGCTCGACGCGTTCAACGGCGTGCAGCGAGGCGCCGCCCTGGCGAGCGGTTTCAGGGTCGCCGACGTGAACGCGGCCTTCGCCACGCATGACTTCTCGACGCAGGTCACGACGGCCCCGTACGGCACCGTCCCGCTGAACGTGGCGCGGATCTGCGCCTGGACCTCCCAGTGCGACCAGGGCGACGGGCACGCCAACGCCGCCGGGTACCGGACGATCGCCGGGGCGTTCCTGCGGGTCGTGTCCTGACCCGCGCCGTCACTTGCCGCGGGCGCCGTCGATGCGTTCGCGGAGGAGGTCCGCGTGCCCGTTGTGCTGGGCGTACTCCTCGATCATGTGGACGAGCACCCAGCGCAGCGACACCGTCCCGCGCCAGGCGTCCCGGCCCTCCACGTCGAGGTGCGGCGCGCCCGCCGCGAAGGCGTCGGCGAACGCGACCTCGTCGCGCCAGGCGTCCCACGCGGCGGCGATCACGGCGGGGTCCGGCACGGCGCCGTCGAAGTCGCCGTCCGGATCGCCGGCGGACGAGAAGCGCGGCGGCGCGTCCTGCCCGGCGAGCACCTGCCGGAACCAGCGGCGCTCGACATCGGCGAGGTGCCGGACGAGCCCGAGCAGCGACAGCGTCGACGGTTCGACGGCCCGGAGCGCCAGCTCGCTGCCGAGGCCCGCGCATTTCAGTTCCAGCGTCGCCCGCTGCGCGCCGAGGACGTCGAGGAGCAGGCGGCGCTCGTCGCCGACGGCGGGGAAGGCGAACCTGCTCTCGTCGCCCGCGAACAACTCGGCCCTTCGGGCGCGTCCAGTGCCGCTCATGACGCCGCCGTCCGGACGCGGCGTCGGGCGAGCGCGTCGGCCGCCTCGGCGGGGGTCCGGCCGGAGCGGGTCGCGGTGTCGAGCAGGCCGGTGACGGTGTCCTCGATGGCGGCGACGCGGGCCCGGGCCTCGTCAGGGCCGAGACGGTGCAGCTCCGTGGTGACCGCGTGGATCACGCCGCCGGCACTGGCAACGTAGTCGGGCACCCAGAGGATGCCGCGCCGGTGCAGCAGGTCCGCCACGTCGGGGGAGGAGAGCTGGTTGTTCGCGGGCCCGACGACGGCCCGGCAGCGCAGCCTCGGCACGGTCTGCTCGGTCAGGACGCCGCCGAGGGCGGCGGGGACGAGGACGTCGACGTCCGCGCCGAGGATCTCGTCCGGCGCGGTCCAGGCGGCGCCGAGCGCCTCGGCCTTCGGCCGCTTGCCGGGGTCGATGTCGGTGACCGTCAGCTCGGCGCCCTCCGCCGCGAGCAGGCCCGCGAGGTGCTCGCCGACGTGCCCGAGGCCGATGATCCCGAAGCGGCGGCCCGCCAGGCTCCGGGTGCCGTACAGGTGGCGGGCGGCGGCGCGCAGCGCGGCGAGCGTCCCGTCCGCGGTGTGCGGGGACGAGTCGCCGCTGCCGCCGGCCTCGGCGGGCCGGCAGAAGACGTGCGGCGTGATCTCGCCGATCACCGCCATGTCGGCGGGCGCGGTGCCGACGTCGGGACCCGCCGAGTACGCCCCGTCCAGCGCGGCGATCGCGTCGCCGACGTCGTGCAGCGCGTCGCGCCGCCGGGGCCCGTCCAGCACCGTGCCCTCGGGGAGGGCCACCACGGTCTTCCCGCCGCCGTTGGACAGCCCGGCCGCCGCGAACTTCGCGGTCATGGCGGCCGACAGCCGGAGGGCGTCGGCGAGGCCGTCCCGCCACCCCGGATACCGCCACATGCGCACGCCGCCGGCGGCCGGGCCGAGCGCCGTCGAATGGACGGCGATGATCACCGGCAGGCCGGTGCGCGGGCCGGTCCGGATGACCACCTGTTCGTGGTCGAGCATCGCTCCCCCTCCATCTGCACGCCTTCACCTCAGAGAATCAAGCAATTGAGAGCAGATGGCCATACTCACCGAACGATTGTTTGATATTGGTGCTACGTTCCCGGGCATGGACGAACTTGATTCGGGGATCGTGCGGCTTCTCCAGACGGATGCGCGGCAGTCCAACCGGGAGCTCGCCCGCAAGCTCGGCATCGCGCCCTCGACGTGCCTGGAGCGGGTCCGCGCGCTCACCCGCCGGGGCGTGATCCGCGGCTACCACGCCGACATCGACCCCGCCGCCCTCAACCGCCGCGTCCAGGCGCTCGTGTCGGTCCAGGTGCGCCCGCTGAGCCGCACCGCGATCGACGCGTTCAAGGAGTTCGCGGGCGGGCTGCCGGAGGTGCTCCGCGTGTTCGTCCTGTCCGGCGACGACGACTTCCTGCTGCACGTCGCCGTCCAGGACCTCGACCACCTGCACGCCTTCCTCGTCGACCGGCTCGCCGGCCGCCGCGAGATCACCGGCTTCCGGTCGTCGATGATCTTCGAGGAGGTCGCCGGCGGCGCCCCCGCCCGCCTCCCGTCCGCCTGACCCCCGGCCGCCCCGATGCCGCTGCTCGGCCCGGAGGCCGCTGCTGGGATCATTGGCGGGAGCACATGGTGAGCGGGAGTTTGAGGGGGACGGCGTGGAGCTGCTGCACTCGGGGAAGGTCCGGGACGTCTACGCGGACGGGGACGACCTGATCCTCGTCGCGTCGGACAGGGTGAGCGTGTACGACGTCGTCCTGCCGACGCTGATCCCCGACAAGGGGAAGATCCTCACGCAGCTGTCGCTGTGGTGGTTCGAGCAGCTCGCGGACGTCGTCCCGAACCACGTGATCTCGGCGACGCAGGTCCCGGACGAGTGGGCGGGCCGGGCGATCCGGTGCCGGCGGCTGACGATGCTGCCCGTCGAGTGGATCGCGCGCGGCTACCTCGCGGGCCTCGGCCTGAAGGAGTACGAGAAGGGCGGCACCGTCTCCGGCATCGCGCTGCCGGACGGCCTCGTCGAGGCGTCGAAGCTGCCGGAGCCGATCTTCACGCCGACGACGAAGGCGTCCGAGGGACACGACGAGTTCATCACCTACGACGACGTCGTCGCGGAGATCGGCGCGGACACCGCCGCGCGGCTCAAGGACGTGACGCTGGAGGTCTACGAGCGGGGCGCCGCGATCGCGGCGGAGCGCGGCATCATCATCGCGGACACGAAGCTGGAGTTCGGCCGCGCCGCCGACGGCACGCTCGTCCTCGCCGACGAGGTGCTGACGTCCGACTCGTCGCGGTTCTGGCCGGCGGACGAGTGGGAGCCGGGCCGCGCGCAGCGCTCGTACGACAAGCAGTACGTCCGCGACTGGAGCAGCACGCTGGACTGGGACCGCACGCCGCCCGGCCCGGCCATCCCGCAGGACGTCGTGGACGCCACCCGCGCCCGCTACATCGAGGTCTACGAGCGCCTCACCGGCCGCCCCTGGCGGTCCTGACCGCCGGGTCAGAGCAGGCCGAGCAGATGCTCGGCCTGCCGGCCGAGGGTGCCGGGCGGGTTGCGCGGGTGCTCCGGGTCGTCGGACAGCAGGGCGAG
Organism: Actinomadura sp. NPDC048394; assembly: GCF_040651755.1. NCBI lineage: Bacteria > Bacillati > Actinomycetota > Actinomycetes > Streptosporangiales > Thermomonosporaceae > Actinomadura > Actinomadura sp. NPDC048394. The sequence continues at coordinate 83,607 of NZ_JBEZJL010000019.1, forward strand.
CAGCCAGAAGACGGCCAGCAGGCGCCGGCATTCGGGGAGCCGGGCCCGCTCGGACGGCGCCAGCTCGAACCGGCCGAGCAGGGCGCCGGGGGCCAGCACGCCCTTCGCGGAGACGTGCTCGGCGACCTCGGCGAGCTCGTAGGCCCGGTCGCCGCGTCCGGAGAACTCGAAGTCGACGAGGCGGACGCGCGACCCGTCCCACAGGAAGTTGGCGAGGTTGCCGTCGCCGGTGCCGAACACGGGCGGCGGCTCGGCCGCGAACACGGTGTCGAGGTGGGGCCGGCGGAGCCAGTCGCGGGCGCCGCGGAGGGCGCCGGCGACGAGGGCGTCCGGGGGTAGTGCCGGTCGCTCTGACCAGGTGCGGAGGTTCTTCAGAGCGTCGAGCGGGTGGAGGAGCCGCGGGGGCAGGGCGGCGAGGGCCGCGGCGGGGATCGCGTTCTGGGAGGCCGACATCGCCTCGACGAGCGCGGTGAGCTGCGTGTCCGTGAGCGGGGCCGCGAGCGGCTCGCCGGGGAGGCGGGACATGGTGATGCTCGGCGGGTCGTCCTCGGCGGCGTAGCGCAGCGGTTCCGGAGCGAGGGCCGGCGCGTGTTCGGCCAGCAGGGTCAGCGCCCGCCATTCGCGTTCCGGCTGCCCCAGGTCCCAGGACCGGTACCGCTTGGTGACGGTGGCCGGGCCCATCTCGACGCCGTGCGTGGTCGCCATGGCGGGGAAGCGTACCGGCGGGCCGGTGAACTGGGGGCCGGTGCGGAGACGTACTGCGCGGTGACGGGCTGCTTTCGGACCGAGGGGGGCCGTCTGCGTGGGCGTCGAGGACGTGCTCGGAACCGCCGGCCGCGTCGCCGGCCATGGCCGGTGCGGGGGAGGCGGTGGTGTGGACGGGGAAGGGCTCGTGGTGCTCGGCTCGGTGACGCTGCCGGGTGTCGGCAGGTCGGTGGGGTGCGCGCGGGCGTTCGTCCGGGACTTCCTGGCGGGCCTCCCGGACCGCGACGACGTGGTGATGGCGGTCAGCGAGACCGTCGCGAACGCGGTGACGCACACGGCGTCGGGCCTGGAGGGCGGCCTCGTGACGGTGACGGTGGCGGCCGGGTCCGGGACGGTGCGGCTGGAGGTGACCGACGACGGGGCGTGGGGGACGCGGCCGTACGTGAAGGACGATCCCGGCGCGGAGACGGGCCGGGGGATGCGGATCGTGCAGGGTCTCGCCGCGCGGTGGGGCTACCGGGCGGACGGGACCCGGACGGTGGTGTGGGCGGAGTTCCCGGCCCCGGACGGATGGGTCCGGGGCCGGGACGCCGTCAGCGGCCCCGGTTGAACTGCCGGGTGGGCATCCGGCCGGTGGCGCGGCGGTTGTTCGCGAACGTCGCCGACCTGACGTCGGTCTTGCTCTTCTTGACCTTCTTCTTCGTCGGGAAGGGCACGTTTTCGGGATTGTGGGAGCGCATGGAGAAACCACCTCCGAGCATGGGCGTATCGCCGCCGTGAAAGGGTGTCGGAAAAGGCCGCAGGCAGGACGGGAACGCTGGTCACGCGGGTACGCGTCGACCAGTGGAAGTGTTCGCGGAATGTCGCCTTCGGCGTGGAGAACGGGAGCGGGCCCGGCGGAATGCGGGCGGCTCGACCTGGAAGTATCAAAGCTCCATGCCGATGATCATGCCTGAGCCCGGCAATGGTGTCAACTGCTTTTTTGTCGAATTAACGGCGGGCGAGCGCATGACGCGATCTGTGGGGTACATGTCGTTGACGCCATCACCGGCCGGGACACACCCTGGAGCCATGCGCGTCGCGTTCGTCATCTATGACGGGTTCCAAGGGCTGGACCTGACCGGGCCGTTCGAGGTCCTGCAGGCGACCGGGCGGTACGAGTGCCTGGTCGTCGGGCCGCAGGCGGGTCCGGTGACGTCCAGCAGCGGGCTGCCCGTGATCGCCTCGCACGGTGTCGGCGACCTCCCGCCGGAGGGGTTCGACACGGTGCTGGTGGTGGGCGGGACCGGCGTCGACCGGGCCCGCGAGGACGCGGCGCTGGTCCGCTGGGTGACGGGCGCGGCGCGGGACGCGCGGCGGGTCGCGGCGGTGTGCAGCGGGGTGATCCTGCTCGCCGAGGCCGGGCTGCTCGACGGGCGGCGCGTCACGAGCCACTGGGGGCGGGAGGCCCAGCTCAGGGCCGAGTACCCGGCGCTGCGCGTCGACTGCGACCCGATCTTCATCCGGGACGGGCGGATCTGGACGTCCGCGGGCGTCACCGCGGGCATGGACCTCGCGCTCGCGCTCGTCGAGGACGACCACGGGCGGGCGGCCGCGCACGCGGTCGCGCGGGAGCTGGTGATGTTCCTGCGGCGGCCGGGCAGCCAGTCGCAGTTCAGCGTGCCGCTGTGGTCGGCGCAGCCGGCGTCGGACCCGATCCGGGTCGCGGTGACGGCCGTGCAGACCGATCCGGGCGCCCGGCACAGCGTCGCCGACCTGGCCGCGTGCTCGGGGCTGAGCCCGCGGCACCTGCAGCGCCGGTTCACCGCCGAGATGGGGGTGCCGCCGTCGGTGTACGTGGAGCGGGTGCGGATCGAGGCGGCGCGGCGGGCGCTGGCGGAGGGCGACGAGCCGGTCGAGGCGCTGGCGCGGCGGCTCGGGTTCGGCACCGGCGAGACGCTGCGGCGGGCGTTCCACCGGCGGGTCGGCGTGGCGCCGTCCGACTACCGGGACCGATTCCGAGGGACGAAGGAGTACGCATGACGACCTACGGGCTGCTGGTGTTCGAGGACGCCGAGGAGCTGGACTTCGCGGGGCCGTGGGAGGTGTTCACGGCCTCGGCGATGCTGCGGGAGCGGGACGACAGGGCGGTGCTGGTCGCGGAGCGGTCCGGGCCGGTGCGCTGCGCGAAGGGGATGCGGGTCGTGCCGGACTGCACGTTCGACGACCACCCGGAGCTGGACGTCCTGCTGGTGCCGGGCGGGCGGGGCGCCCGCGTGACGCAGATCGGCAACGCGGCGGTGACGGGCTGGATCGCGAAGACCTCCGAGCGGGCCGACTGGACGGCGAGCGTGTGCACCGGCTCGTTCCTCCTGCACGAGGCGGGCCCGGCCAAGGGGCGCAGGGTCGCGACGCATTGGGCGTCCGAGGACCAGCTCGAGGCGCGCGGTGACGTGACGGTCGTCCGGGACGCGCGGTACGTCGTGGACGGCGACCTGGTCACGAGCCAAGGCGTGTCGGCCGGTATCGACATGGCGTTGTGGCTGATCGGCCGCATCCACGGGCGGGACCACGCGCGCGCGGTGCGCCGCTACATCCAGTACGAGCCGGCCCCGCCGTACATGGCCGACGAGCCGCTGTAGGCCCGCCGCAGGGGCCGGGTTGGTTCCGAATCGGGATCGAACATTCCGCCATATCAGTGATGATCTTCGCTTATCGGCATAATCACGCGAATGGCGATGGCGCTTCCGGTGCGGATCCGCGGTGACGGCGTGCGCGTCGCGGTCGAGACCGACCCGGCGCACGCCCCGCTGCGCGACTTCCTGCTCAACGACCTGGGCGAGGACGTCGCCGCGATCATCCGGGCGAAGGGCCTGCTGAGCGCGGGGGCGGCGGAGCCCGGCGGGCACCGGCCCTGGCAGGAGCTGTACCGCTTCCACCGGCTCGACTTCGACGGCGCGGTCGTCCACCTGCGGGACGTCGGCGGCTGGTCGTCCTGCGACCTCGACCCCGGCGTCCTGCTCCGCTGCCTGGAGGAGTACCTGGACAAGGTCGGGGCGGTGCGGCACCGGCAGATGCTCGAAGGCGTCCTCCAGGCCGGCACGGAGCGGTTCGTCCCGGACCGGGAGCTGCCCGTCGCGTTCCGCGTGGACGGCCCAGGGGACGTCGCGTGCGTCCCGGCGCCGGGCAACGAGCCGCTCGCCGGGCTCCTCGCCGACACCGAGTTCGTCCTCGGGCTGGACTGGATGCTCGCCGAGCTCGGCCGCCCCGGCGCCGCCGTGACCTGGCCGGGCCGGGTGTTCCGGGTCGGCGTCGCGGTCGGCGTCGCCACCATCGAGGGCGAGAACGGCGCCTACCTGTGCCTGGACGCGGAGACGTTCCGGCAGGTCGTCGCGGCGTTCCGGCAGGCGCACGCGGACTCGCACCGCCCCGCCGCGCAGCAGCGCGGGCCGGGACACGGCGGGCCCGGGCATGGCGAGCCGCAGCGCGGCGAGCCGGTGGCGGCGGTGCTCGCCCTCGGCGGGACGTCCCGGCGGACGCGCGGCTGGGCGCTCGTCCGCACGCCCCGCGCCACCCTCGAGGACGTCGCCGGCCTCACCCCGCACCCCGACGCCTGCCTCCCGCACGGCGTCCTCGGCACCGGGTCGGGCGCGTGCTGGGCCGACCTCGCCGTGCTGGACGAGGCGGGCGGGCGGCTGCGCGGCGGCACCAAGACGTTCATGCCGCGCGGCATCGACGCGGACCGGCTCGTCCCCGACCTGCGGGATGCGCTGTCCCGCGCCCGGTTCCTCACGTCCGTCCCCGGCGCGTGGGCGTCGTTCGTCTCGGGCGTCCCGGTGCACGGCTACGTCGACCCGGACGCGGTGGTGCGGCTGCCGTGCGAACCGGTGGAGGCGGAGGGCGTCGCGCAGCACGTCCGCGTGTTCTTCCCCGAGCTGGTCGAATCGGGCGTGGACCTGGAGGCGGCCGCCTCCCGCGCCGCCGGGACCGCCCGCGCGGTGAACGGCGCGCCGCACGTCCTGACGGCGTTCCTCCTGCACGACGTGCAGTGCCACCGGCACCACCTCGACGTCGTCCGCGCGGCACGCCCCGGGTGGGAGCACACCGGGAACGCCTGCCATCTCCGGGTGGACGTCCGGACGGTCCGGCTCGAGCACCTCTGGCTGGACGGGCACGCCTGCGAGCTGCCGACCGGCGAGTTCGCGCGCGTCCTGGAGGAGTACGAGCGCCTCGCCGCGCTCTGACCGGCCGGGGCGTGGGACGGTGGGATTCCGATTCGTGGGAGGTTGCGCATGTCCATGGCGGGACGGCTCGTCGACCGCTTTCTCGGGCTCCCCGAGGCCGACGACGCGGCCATCGACGTCGGCATCGCCCGCGACCTGCGGGTTCCCATGCCGGACGGCGCGGTGCTGGTCGCGGACCTGTACCGTCCGCGCGGCGCCGGGCCGCTGCCCGCCGTGCTCATCCGGACGCCGTACGGCAAGCGGCAGGCGCTCGTCCGGCTGCTCGCCGGGGTCCTCGCCCGGCGCGGCTTCCAGGTCGTCATACAGAATGTACGTGGGATACACGGGTCGGGCGGCGAGTTCCACGCGTTCCACGACGAGCGCGAGGACGGCCTCGCGACGCTGAAATGGGTGCGGGCACAGCCGTGGTGCGACGGACGCGTGGCGACGGCCGGGGCCAGCTACCTCGGCTACACGCAGTGGGCGATCGCGCCGTACGCGGACCCGCCGCTGGCGGCGATGGGGCTCGGCATCACCGCGTCCGAGTTCGTCAGCTCCTTCTACCCGGGCGGCGCGCTCGCCCTGCACAACACGCTCGTATGGTCGTCGCTGATGGGGACGCGTGACGACCGGAGACGTCCGCTCCACAACCGGCGCGTAAGGAACGCTATGCGGCACCTGCCGGTCGGCGAGGCCGACATGGCCGCGATAGGGCGAGCCGAGTCGTTCCTACGCGAGGTCACCGGCAACGCCGAGAACGCCGCGTTCTGGCGGGAGACCGACCACAGCGCGGGCGTCGCCGCCACCACGTCACCCGCGAGCATGGTGACGGGCTGGTGGGACCTGTTCCTGCGCGGACAACTCCGCGACTTCGCCGCCCTTCACGCCGCCGGACGCGACGTCCGCATCACCATCGGCCCCTGGGGGCACGACGCCAAGGCGCTGCGCGCCATCCTCGCCGACCAGGTGTCGTGGCTGAACGCGCACCTCCGCGGGGACGCGGCGGAACTGCGGCGCGCACCCGTCCGCCTCTACCTGCAGAAGGCGGACCGCTGGCTCGACTTCCAGCAGTGGCCGCCGCCGGAGACCACCCCGGCGCCGCTGTACCTGTCCCACGGCCTGACCTGGGACGAGCCGTCCGGCCCGCTCGACCCGGTGGCGTTCACCTACGACCCGTACGACCCGACGCCGTCCACCGGCGGGCCGCTGCTGGCGCCCGGCCGGGGCGGGCAGCGCGACAACGGCCGGATCGAGGCGCGCGGCGACGTCGCCGTGCTGACCGGCGCCCGCCTCGACCGCGACCTCGACCTGATCGGGCCGGTGTCGGCGGCGTTCCACGTCCGGACGGACACCGGGCACGCCGACCTGTTCGTCCGGCTCTGCGACGTCGGCCCGGACGGCGCGTCCCGCAACGTGACCGACGGCATGCTCCGCATCGACGCCGCCCCGGGCGAGACCGTCGCGGCGGAGATCGAGATGCACCCGACCGGCTACCGGTTCCGGCGCGGGCACCGGCCGCGCGTCATGCTCGCGGGCGGCGCGTTCCCGCGCTTCGCCCGCAACCACGGGCGCGGCGAGCCCGCCGGACGGGCCGTCGCGTCGCGCCGCGTCCGCATCGAGGTGCTGCGCGGCGCCGGGCACCCGTCGGCGCTGCACCTGCCGGTGTGGGCGCCGTGATCAGTGCGGCGCAGCTCATTCGGCGGCGGCGCGGAGTTCCTCGTACTCCTTGAGGACCTTCTTGCGCGCGCGGGCGGAGAGCCGGTCGATGTAGACCTTGCCTTCGAGGTGGTCGGTCTCGTGCTGGAGGCAGCGCGCGAGCAGGCCCGTCCCCTCGACCGTGACCGGGTTCCCTTTGACGTCGAAGCCGCGCACGGTGGCGCGGTCGGGACGGGCGACGCGGGCGTGCGGGCCCGGTACCGACAGGCATCCCTCCTCGCCGTCGTCGAGCCGCCGGTCCGCGAGGTCGGGCAGCTCCAGCACGGGGTTCACCACCGTCCCCTTATGCCGCTCGCCGTCCTCGTCGGGGCAGTCGTAGACGAATATCCGCAGGTCGACGCCGATCTGGTTGCCGGCGAGGCCCACGCCCTCCGCCGCGTACATGCTGGCGAACATGTCGTCGGCGAGCTCCGCCAGCGCCGCGTCGAACTCCTGCACCGGCCGGCACGCCCGGTGCAGGACCGGCGTCCCGACCAGCGTGATCGGCCGCACCTGTCCCGCCATCCGATCTCCTTCCGCGCTCGGTGACCATCCTGTCAAACGGCGGGCGGCGGCTCCGCCGCGGCACTTTTTTCGCACGACCGTGCAGAAATACCCGCACCGAACCCGCCGTGACTTTGATCAAATGGTGGAGTTCACTTTGCACGGGAGGCGACGTCGGGAGTGACGGACATGCGCACCGAGCGCGGGTCTGACCGGGAGCGCGAGCACGTCCGGATCGTCGTGCTCGGCCGGGTCGGCGTGGAGCGCGCCGGCCGGCGGACGCTGCCCTCCTCCGGCATCGCCCGCGCGCTGCTCGGCGCGCTCGCCCTCGCCTCGCTCGCCGGGCTGTCCGGCCTCGGCGACGACACGCTCAAGTCGCTGCTGTGGGGCGCCCGCGAGACCGTCATCTCCGACTCGACGCTGGCCGTCGCCGTCTACCGGCTGCGCCGCTGGCTGACCGAGACGGCGGGGCCGGGCGTCGAGGTCGTCCGCACCACCAACGGGTACGCGCTGGAGCTGCCGGGCGCCGACATCGACGCGGCCGCGTTCCGCCGCGCGGTCGCCGACGCGGCCATGCTGCCGGCCGGCCGGCGCGCCGGCGCGCTGGAGCGCGCGCTCGGGCTGTGGCGGGGCCGCGCGCTGGAGGACGTCTCGCCCGACTCCGTCGACCAGGCCGCCGTCGACCGGCTGGAACGCGAGCGCGTCGAGGCGACGATGGAGCACGCCCGGACGGTGCTCGCCGCGGGTTCGCCCGAGCGCGCGCTGCCGCACCTGAGCCCGCTGGTGCGCGCCCACCCGCTCGACGAGCAGCTCCTCACCGTCTGGATCGAGGTGCTCGCGTCGTGCGGGCGGCAGGCCGAAGCGCTGGAGGCCTACGAGGAGGCGCGGGTCCGGCTGCTCGACCAGCTCGGCGTCGACCCCGGGCCCGAGCTGCGCGACGCCCACGTCCGCGTGCTGCGCCAGGAGACCGCCGGCGCCCCGGGCCCCGCCGAACCACTGCGAGACGAGCCCGACGACGGCGCCGACGCCGAGGCCGACGCGGGCCGGGACGGCGACCGCGTCCCCCCGGAACGGCCGAGCCAGCTACCGCCCGCCGTACCCGACTTCACCGGCCGCGGCGACCAGATCGACAGCATGCTCGCGCTGCTGACCGCCGGCGACGGCAACGAGCCCGTGTCGGTGTCGGCCGTCGCCGGGATGGGCGGGATCGGCAAGACGACCCTCGCCGTGCACATCGCGCACCGCATCCGCGACGCCTTCCCCGACGGCCAGCTCTTCGTGGACCTGCGCGGCGCCGAACGCGACCCCGCCGACCCCGCCGAGGTCCTCGGCCGGTTCCTGCGCGCACTCGGCGTCAACGCCGCCGCCGTCCCGGAGAGCCCCGGCGAGCGCGCCGCGCTGTACCGCAGCCTCCTCGCCGACCGGCGCATCCTCGTCGTCCTCGACAACGCCGCCGACGAGACGCAGGTCGAGCCGCTGCTGCCGGGCGGGCGGCTGTCCCGCGCCGTCATCACCAGCCGCACCCGGCTCACCGCGCTGCCCGGCGCCCGCCTCATCGAGCTGGACGTGCTGACCCCCGCGCAGGCCGTCGACCTGCTCGTGCACATCGTCGGCCGGGACCGGCTCGCCGCCGAGCCGGAGGCCGCCGCGGAGCTCGCCCGCATGTGCGGGCACCTGCCGCTCGCGCTGCGCGTCGCCGGCGCCCGCCTCGCCGCGAAGGCGCACTGGAGCATCGCCGGGTTCGTCCGCCGGATGCGCGAGCAGGGCCGGCTGGACGAGCTGACGCAGCGCGGCCTCAGCGTCCGCACCACCCTGCACCTCAGCTACCGGGGGCTCGGCGCCGACGCGCGGCGGCTGTACCGGCTGCTCGGCCTCCTCGACGCCCCCGACTTCGCCTGCTGGACCGCCGCCGCGCTGCTGGACCGCCCGCCCGCCGAGGTCGCCGAGCTGCTGGAGACGCTCGTCGACGCCCAGCTCCTCGACGCGCAGCTCCGTACCGCGCAGGGGCGGCCCGCGATGCCCGGCGCGGTCCGCTACCGGTTCCACGACCTCGTCCGCGACCACGCCCGCGAGCTGTGCCTGGAGCAGGACGGCCCGGACGAGCGCACCGAGGCGCTGCGCCGCGCCCTCGGCGGCCTGCTGGGGCTCACCGACCGGGTCGTCGAGCTGGTCACCGGCGGCGGCGACTGCCTCGCCGCGGGCCGCGCCGTCCGGTACCCGCTGGACGAGGCGGTCGTGGAGCGGACGCTCGCGCAGGCCCCCGACTGGTTCGAGGACGAGCGGTTCGGGCTCACCACCGCGGTCCGGCAGGCCGCCCGGCTCGGCGAGGACGGGCTGGCCTGGGAGATCGCGGTCCGCTCGTCCATCCTGTTCCAGCCCGCGCACTACACCGACGACTGGCAGCAGGTCGTCGCGGACGCGCTGCCGGTCGTGCGGGCGGCGGGCGACCTGCGCGGCGAGGCGGCGCTGCTGGAACGCACGACGGAGCTCGCGTGCGCGCGCCGCGACTACGACCGGGCGCTGCGGTCCGTCCGGGAGGCGCTGCGGCTGTTCGAGGAGACCGAGAACCCGCACGGCACCGCGCTCGCGCTCCGCCAGCTCGCGACCGTGCACCGGATGACGGGCCGGTTCGGCGACGCCGAGGCCGACGGCCGGCGGGCCCGCGAGCTGTTCCAGCGCGTCGGCGACGTCGCGGGCGAGTCGCACGCCGTCCTGGTGATCGGCTGCGCGCAGTACGAGCGCGGCGACGCCGGCGACGCGCTCGGCGTGCTCACCATGGCGCGGGACCTGGCGCGCCGCGCCCGCTACACCGGCGTCGAGCTGCAGGCGGTGTACTGGATCGGGCAGGCGCTGCTCGCCCTCGGCCGCCCCGGCGAGGCGCAGCCGCTGTTCGAGCACATCGACGAGGCGGGCACCGCGGCGGGCAGCCGGCTCGTCGGCATGTACGCCGCGCACGGCCTCGGCTGCACCAGCTTCGCGCTCGGCCGCACCGAGGAGGCCGAGCGGTCGCTGCGGCTGGCGCTGCGGCTCGCCGAGGAGCGCGGCGACCCGCTGATGCGCGCGCGCATCATGTACGTGCTCGGCGACCTGTACTGGGATCGCGGTGACCTCCTCACGGCGCGGCGGCTGCTCGAGCGCGCGCTGGCGCTGGCGACCGGGGTGTCGGTGCCGCTCTGGCGGGCCAAATGCCTCTTCCTGCTCGGTGCCCTCCTTCAGGTGTCCGGCGAGGACGCCGGCGACGCGGGCGACCCGCGCCGCGAGGCGCTGGAGATCTTCGGCGCGCTCGGCGTCCCGACCGAGGACGGGACGGCCGCGCACCTGCTGTGGTGACGGCGGCCTGCGGACCCACCCCCGTGCGGCCCGCCGGCCCGCCGGCCGATCGCCCGGCCGGTCTCCCGGCCGATCTCCACGCGGCAACGGTAGGCGGGGCCGATTACACCTCGCTTACATCCCGCTCCGCGCCCGAACCGATCGTGCGGGACGGGAGTCCGTGCGCGCGAGAGAGAGGCGGTCAATGCGGAGCGTGGTCCGTTCGTCGCACACAGTGCACCGTTCGTCGACGGGCACGGTTGAAGCCTCGAACGGCGGGCGAGGGGCTCGCTACCGTCTTCTCATCCGCCGGGCGCCCCGCGCCGAAGCCGCTTCGGGGGGAGCGGCCGTCCCCAGTGCGCGTATCGGGCCGGCCCGCGGAACGGGGGGAGAGGGGTCACTCTGGGGGGAGTGGCCCCTCTCCGTTGCCCCCGCGTTTGTAACTTCGCTATAAGCGCCCCGAATTCAAGGCGTCGCCGCTTAAGCAGCGCCCGGCGGCCGGGCGGCCCACAATTCTGGCACCCGCGGACACCCCCCCGCCGCGGTTCCGTCCAGTGAAGGGCACGCCCCCCGATGCACAGGAAACTCGCGCATTCGTTCCGGCTCCTCTCCGCCGCCTCCCTCATCGCCGCGGGCGCGGCACTGGCCCCGCCCGCGAGCGCCGCTGGGCCGGCCAAACCCGCGACCGCCGATCGCGCGGCGGCCGTGCAGCGCGCCGCCGACAATCCGTACCAGCGCGGCCCCGCGCCGACCGAGGCGAGCATCACCGCGGAGAAGGGCCCGTTCGCCATCGAGACGATCCCCGTTCCGGCGGGCAGCGGCACCGGATTCAACAAGGGCACCGTCTACGCGCCCACCGACACGAGCCAGGGCACGTTCGGCGCCATCGTCGTCTCGCCGGGCTTCGTCTCCCCCGAGGCGTGGATCTCCTGGTACGGGCCGCGGCTGGCCTCGCAGGGCTTCGTCGTCATGACGCTGGAGACCAACAGCCTCCTCGACATCCCCGCCTCGCGCGGCGACCAGCTGCTCGCCGCCCTCGACTGGCTGACGGGCAAGAGCAGCGTCAAGAACCGCATCGACGCGTCCCGCACCGCCGTCATGGGCCATTCCATGGGCGGCGGCGGGACGCTCGAAGCCGCGAACAAGCGGCCGTCCCTCAAGGCCGACATCCCGCTCGCGCCGTGGGACACCAACTACAGCTTCCCCAACATCAGGACCCCGACCCTGATCATGGGCGCGGACAACGACTTCATCGCGCCCGCGTCGTCGATGGCCGAGTCGTACTACAACAACGTCAAGACGGCGCCGGAAAAGGCGTACCTGCTGCTGAAGAACGCCGGCCACATGACATTCGTGTCGCCGAACACCACCATCGCGAAGTACTCCATCGCGTGGATGAAGCGGTTCGTCGACAATGATGCCCGCTACGACCAGTTCCTCTGCCCGGCGCCGAAGCCCGACGCGAACATCGCCAAATACCTCGACACCTGCCCGAACGGCTGACCCCGCCCTGGGACGGCGGCGGCGGCGTCGACGGCGCCGCCGCCGTTCCGCGTCACGCGGGCGAGAGGCGCCGGTCCCCGGAGTCCAGCCGGACGAGGTGGTGCAGCAGGAGCAGCAGCTCGATCCGCCGGTCCGGGTCCAGCATCGCGCCGCCGAGGATCTCCTCCAGCCGCCGGATCCGGTACCGGACGGTCTGCTCGTGCACGAGGAGCCGCTCCGCCGCCGCCACCGCGTTGTCGCGGCACTCCATGTAGGTCAGCAGCGTGCGCGTCAGCGCGTCCCGGCGGTGCGGCGCCAGCTCCATCAGCCGCCCGAGCCGGGCGCCGAGCGCCACGTCCAGCAGCTCCTCGCTCTGCGCCGCGACCAGCGTCGGCAGGTGGTCCAGGCAGCGCAGCGGCTCCTTGCCCGGCAGGGCGCCGCGCTCGATCAGCGCGAGGCCGCGCCGGGCCCAGCGCAGCGACAGCGCCGCCCCCGCCGGCGGGACGGTCGGCCCGATCGCCGCCGCCCGCGTCCCCTTCACCGCCGCCGGCAGCCGGTCCCGGCCGGGACCGTCCGGGTCCGGGCAGATCAGGTAGGGGTCCGCGGCGTCCCAGTCGGCGAGGAACGCGGGCGGCAGCACCGGGGCCGGCCCGCCGGGCGCCGGGCGGAACGCGACGACCGCGAGCGTCCGCGGCACCTGCCAGCCCGCCTCCCCGGCGAGCTCGCCGATCGCCGCGTCGCTGGCCGGCGGGTCCATGACCAGCAGGTCGCGCAGCCGCCGCCGGAACCGCTCCCGCTCGCCCGCGAGCTCGCCCTGCGCCCGCGCGTACCCCTGCCCGGCCGCGGCGGCGATCCGCTCCAGGAACACGAACAGCGACTCGGTGATCTTGCCGAGCACCTCCAGCGACCAGCCGAGCCGCCGCGCGTCCTTGATGAACCGGCGGCACGCGACCTGCCCGCCGACCCGGATCGCGGTCTGCAGCCCGTCCAGGCTGCGGCCCTGGCGGGCCTCGTACGCGCCGATGCCCTCGAAGATGCCGGTGACCGTGCCCCAGTCGATGTCGGGCCGGCCGATCGCGTCGACGAACTGCCGGACGGTCTGCTCGACGGCCCACCGCATCCGGCGCCCGTAGCGGCTCTCCGGCGGCCGCGCGTACTCGGGGACGAGCCCCTGGATCTCGCCGACCATCTCGATCGCGGCGGCCTCCAGGTACGGCCGGAGCGGCTCGGCGAGGCCGGCGGGCACGCCGGAGAGCGGGAAGTCCGGGGCGGCGGGATCGACGGACCGGCTCAAGGCACCCTCCTGGAACTCGCGAACCCCCGATGCCACTGGGCCTTCCAGGGTCCGCCGGTCCCACCCGGCGACGCTAGGCAGAGCCGAGAAGGATCCGCCCGCCCCGATTGTCAGCCCGCTGACAGCGGGACGGGCCTCCGGCGGGCCCGGCCGGCTAGCGGTGCGTGTGCGGTTCGGCGGCGGCGTCCACGACGGTGAGGAGTTCGCGGAGGGTCTCGCGCTGCGCGTCCGACAGGGGCGACAGCACCTCGCGGGCGGCCTCGCGGCGGGTCCCGGCGATGCGCGCGCGGACGGCGCGGCCCTCGTCCGTCGGGCGGACGAGCAGCGACCGGCGGTTGGCCGGGTCGGGCTCGCGGGTGACGAGGCCGTCCGCCTCCAGGGCGTCCACCAGCGTCGTCGCCGAGCGGGGGACGATGTCGAGGCGGCGGGCGAGGTCGGTCATCCGCAGCGGGCCGTCGGTGCCGACGATCACCCGGAGCGCGCGCGACTGGGCGGGGGTGAGGCCGAGCGGCGCGAGCCGCTCGACCTGGTGCCGGCGGATCCGCTTGGCCGCCTTCAGGAACAGGTCGGCCAGATCGTTCTCCATGGATCCGAGCTTAGCTCATAGTTGTACGGAAATAATTATGAGCTAACCTCAGTTACGTCGAGGGTCATCCCCCGGAAGGAGCCGCCCATGGCGAAGGACCCCACCGCCCTCAAGGACAAGGACCCCACCGCCCCCACCGATCGCGGGCGCATCCTGCGCCTGTTCGTCCCGTACCGCGCCCGGCTCGCCGCCGTCGCGCTGCTCGTCGGCCTGTCCGCGCTCGTCTCGCTGGCCTCGCCGTTCATGCTCCGGCACATCCTGGACGTCGCGCTGCCGCAGCACCGCACCGGGCTGCTGTCCGCGCTCGCCCTCGGCATGATCGCGATCTCGGTCGCGACCAGCGTGTTCTCCGTCCTGCAGACCTACATCTCCACCGGCGTCGGGCAGCGCGTCATGCACGACCTGCGCACCGCCGTCTACGCGCACCTGCAGCGGATGCCGCTCGCGTTCTTCACCCGGACCCGCACCGGCGAGGTCCAGTCGCGGATCGCCAACGACATCGGCGGCATGCAGTCCACCGTCACCACCACCGTCACCTCGCTCGTCTCCAACTTCACCTCCGTGACCGCGACCGCCATCGCGATGCTCGCCCTCGACTGGCGGCTCACCCTCGTCACGATGGTCACGCTCCCGTTCTTCGTCTGGATCAGCCGCCGCGTCGGCGCCGAGCGCCGGAAGATCACCTCCCGGCGGCAGCGGCAGCTCGCCGCGATGTCGGCGATCGTCGAGGAGTCGCTGTCGGTCAGCGGCATCCTGCTCGGCCGCACCATGGGCCGCTCGCCCGCCCTCACCGACCGGTTCGCGGGCGAGTCCCGCGACCTCGCCGACCTGGAGATCCGCGCCAGCATGGCCGGGCGGTGGCGGCAGTCCACGATCCAGATCGTCATGGCGGCGATGCCCGCCCTCACCTACTGGGCCGCCGGCCTCACCGTCTCGCAGGGCCACCCGCTCGTGTCGATCGGCACCCTCGTCGCGTTCACCACGCTGCAGACCAGCCTGTTCCGGCCGACCGTCCAGCTGCTCCAGACCGCGGTGGACGTGCAGAGCTCCATGTCGCTGTTCCGGCGGATCTTCGAGTACCTCGACCTCGAACCCGGCCTGGAGGAGCCGGCCTCGCCGCGCCCGCTGCCGCGCGCCCGCGGCCACGTCCGGTTCGAGGACGTCGGCTTCTCCTACGACGCGGACTCCGACGCGCTCACCGGCATCGACCTCGACGTCCCCGCCGGCACGTCCCTCGCCGTCGTCGGCGAGACCGGATCCGGCAAGACCACCCTCAGCTACCTGGTGCCTCGGCTGTACGACGCCACGTCCGGGCGCGTCACCATCGACGGCGTCGACGTGCGGGACCTGTCGTTCGCCGACCTGTCCGCCGCCGTCGGCGTCGTCTCACAGGAGACGTACCTGTTCCACGCGTCCGTCGCCGACAACCTGCGGTTCGCCAAGCCCGACGCCACCGACGCCGAGCTGCACGCCGCGGCCCGCGCCGCGCAGATCCACGACCACATCGCCGGCCTGCTCGACGGCTACGACACCGTCGTCGGCGAGCGCGGCTACCGGTTCTCCGGCGGCGAGAAGCAGCGCCTCGCCCTCGCCCGGACGATCCTGCGCAACCCGCCGATCCTCGTCCTGGACGAGGCGACCAGCGCCCTCGACACCCAGACCGAGCACGCCGTCCAGCAGGCCGTCGACGCGCTCGCCGAGGGCCGCACCACCATCACCATCGCGCACCGGCTCTCGACCGTCCGGGACGCCGACCAGATCGTCGTCCTCGACCACGGGCGCGTCGCCGAGCGCGGCACCCACGCCGAGCTGCTCGCCGCCGGCGGCCTCTACGCCGCGCTGGTCTCCCGCGACGAGGACCTGACCCCCGCCGCCTGACCCCCGCCGCCCGACTCCGCCGCCTGACCCCTGCCGCCCGACCGCCGCCGTACGCCGCCGGTCCGGTCGCGGCGCCGCGCGCCGGAAAAGGCGATCTCCCCGCCGCCGCCCAACCGGAATTCTTGGCAAAGGAATCCACATCATCGGCCAAAAGGAACCGGATTACCGGGCAATGGCGAGAAGATCGGTGAGGCCGATGGGACGGTTCCGGCGGACTGTCGCGATGACCCTTTTCCGCGATCCCGCGCGAAAAACTTGACGCGTCGGAGGTCGACTTCCGCGGCACGCTGCGGAATGGTCTCCCGCATGGATTCCCGAATTCGAACCTCCACCGCCGCCGGCCCCACCGGGTGGCTCCTCACCTTTCTCGGCGCGCGGGAACAGGGCGTGCGCCCGCACAGCGGCCTCGCGGCGGGTCCCGCGGAATGGCTGCTGGTCTTCCTCGAGGTCGAGCGCGCGGAGCTGGCCGCCCGGCAGCGCCCCGCGGCCGTCCCGCACCGCTCCGGCCGGACCGAGGAGCACCCGTTCGGCCGCATGAACGCCCGCAGCGCATAGAGACGAAGGTCATGATCATCGAGATGTTCCTCGCCGCCCTGATCGGCGGCGCGATCGGAGTCGCCGAACTCGTCGCCCGCTACCGCGACAAGCCCGTCGCGGCGCTGCTGTCCCCGGGCGGCCTGCTGTTCGCCCTGGTCAACACCGGCGCGTCCGTGGTCGCGCTGATCGCGGTCACCGCCGCCGGCTGGCGGTTCGGGCTGCCCTACACGATGCCGCCGACCGCGCTGCTGGTCGTGCACGTGATCGCCGCCGGGCTCGGGTCCGCGGCCGTGCTGCGCATGTCGTTCGCCCCGGCGCAGACCTCGACGCCGGGCACCGGGCCGATCGCGCTGCTCAACGGGATCCTGCGGATCGCCGACGGGGAGCTGGAGCGCAAGCGCGCCCTCAGCCGGCTCTCCCACAACGACCTCGCGGACCTGTCGTTCGAGCGCGACCACGCCGCGCTCGCCGAGCTCTGCTGCCACCTGCTGCGCGAGTTCGACCTCGCCGAGGCGCAGCGGCTCGGCGGGCTCGCCGCCGAGCTCAGCGCCCGCGACGACCTCACCGACGCCGACAAGCTGGACTGCTGGGGCCTGGAGCTGACCCGGCTGGTCGGCGAGCGGGCGCTGCGGCAGGCCGCCCGCCGGCTGCGCGACCGGCCGCAGGAGGAGCGCCGCGCCGCCGAGGACGAGCGGCTCGCGTCGGTCGCGGCCGAGCCGGACCCGCCGGCCGAGCCCGCGTCCGTCCCGCCGCCCCGGCCGCCGCTCGGCAAGACCTCCCGGCTCGCCCCGCACGCGAACGGCCGGAGCGAACGCAAATCGTTCAGCGATGTCTGACGCTCGGTGAGAACCGGTGTGCCCCTCGCCCGGGGCACACCGGTATTTCATTGCCCGCGCTATTTCGGCCGGGGGATCGGCGGCGCCGTTTCGCCCCGCTCTTCCAGCACCGCGGCGATACGGTGCAGCGCCTCCGCCATCGAGATCATCGCCTGCACCTGCGCGGCCGCCATGAGATTCGCCGGCGACGGGTCCGCGGCCTGCGCCTCAGCAGCCGCGTCGCACGCTTGCTGGCTCCACCAATGCACCCGCCGATCCTATTCGAACCGACCATTCCGCACCGGCCGCCGCGCGGTCGCAACCGAAAGGCCCGAATTCCGTGAGCGCCCTCCCGCCCGCCCCGCGTCCCGGCCGGCCGAACGTCCCGCACCCGCGCTGGACCGGCAAGCCGCTCCGCCGCCTCACCGCCGGCGAGCTCGCCGAGGCCCTGGAGTACCTGGAGCGGCACCGGCCGGACGACGACGTCCTCGGCCGCGCCCTGGCCGGGGAGTTCGCCCGCCGCACCGCCGCCGAGCACCACGCCTTCCACTTCGACTGACCCCGTCAGGCCGCCTCCGGGACGGGCTGGGGCCGCGAGGACCCGGTGCGGCGTGCGAGAAGCGGGACGCACAGGAAGATGGACGTCCCCATGACCGCGAAGTACGGCGCCGTCCCGGCGTCCAGCAGGAACCCGCCCGCGACCGGCCCCAGGAAGAACCCCAGCTGCCGCACCTCCGACAGCCCGAAGTACGCGCCCTTCAGCTCGTCGGACGCCATCTCGTGGACGGCCATGTCCGGCATCGGCAGTAGGACGCCCTCGCCGACCGTCCAGAACACGATGCCCGCGTACAGCCAGGCGAGGCCGGCGGGGCTCGCCCAGAAGCAGCCGAACGCCAGCGTGAAGCCCGCCGCGCCCGCCCAGACCATCGTGGTGCGGCCGAGGCGGCCGGACACGCGGTCGATCGGGAGCTGGAACAGCAGGGCCAGGACGGCGTTGGTGATGAACAGCGCCGCGAAGTAGCCCTCGGCGCGGTCGCCGTACCGGCCCTTCATGTAGAGCGGGATCATCGACTCCAGCTGCGAGAACACGAAGAACACCAGGACGCCGCCGGCGACCACCGCGAGGAGCCGCCGGTCCCGCAGCGTCGCGCCGAGCGCCTGGAGCGTGGATGGGGCGGACGCGTCGCCGTCCCCGCTCGCCGGGCGAAGCGCCGCGAGCTCCCGGTTGCGCACCAGGACGAGGAGCAGGTAGGCGAGGTAGAAGGCCGCCGGGACGGCGAAGAACGCGACGGCGCCGACGTGGTACAGGACACCGCCGATCGCGGGCCCGGCGATCGCCCCGGCGCACAGCGTCATGTACCGGATCCGGAAGATCCGCCCCTCCTCGTCGGCGGCATGGGACAGCAGCTTCTTCGCGCCCGGCTCCACCAGCAGGCGCGCCGCGCCCAGCATCAGGAACAGCGCGACGATCGCGGCGGGGGCGCGCGCGGCGGCCAGCAGCCCGTACACGGCGACGTGGAGGACGAGCCCGGCCCGCATCAGCGGCACCGCGCCGAGGCGGTCGACGAGCACGCCGCCCGCGAGGCCGCCGAACGCGGCGGTGAGCGCGACGGCGCCGACCACGGCGCCGACGGCCGGCTTGCCGAGCCCGGTGTGCTCGCTCATGTAGAGGGGCGCGAAGGGCATGGCGGCGAAGAAGGCCACCGAGTTCAGCAGCGCGCCGCCTTCCAGCAGCCGCTGCGCCGGCGTCAGCCGCCACAGCGGCGTCCGGGCGCTCATGGCCCCGATTGTGCGCGGGGGGTCCGACATTTCCCGGGGCTCATGGCGGGCGGGTAGCGGGTATGAACGGGCTCATGGGACGTGACGTGAGGGTGCGCCGGGTCTACGACGGCGCCACGGACGGGGACGGGGAGCGGGTCCTGGTGGACCGCGTGTGGCCGCGCGGCCTGTCGAAGGAGAAGGCCCGTCTGGACCGGTGGGAGAAGGACGTCGCGCCGTCCACCGAGCTGCGCAAGTGGTACGGGCACGACGTGGACAGGTTCGAGGAGTTCCGGCGCCGCTACGGCGCCGAGCTGGAGGACCCCGAGCGCGCCGCGGCCCTCGACCGCCTGCGCGGCGACGCCGATCCGGGCCCGTTGACGCTGCTCACGGCCACGAAGGACGTCGACCACAGCCAGGCCGCCGTGCTCGCGGACATCCTCGGCTCCTGACGCCCCGCGCCGGCGTCGCTACTCGCCGGTAACTGAGTATCAGCGCCCATGTGCCCGGACGGTCCGGTGCGGCATCGTGGCGGGCATGAGCGATCGCACGCCCCTCCTCGGCCCCGTCCTCGGCCGCCGCCTGGTCGTCGCGGCCCGCGCCGTCCTGTGGGCGCAGGCGGCGCTGCTCGTCTCCGCCGGGGCGGCGATGGTCGCGTACGGGGAGGCGGCGACCGGCGCCGAGGCCCGCGTGGGCGCCGCGATGATGTTCCTGGCCGTCTACCCGTTCGCGCTGGCCGCCGCGGCCGTCGCGCTGGCCGCCGCGTTCCGCGGCCGGCGGGCGAGCACGCGCGGCTGCGTCGCCGGGTACGAGGCGTTCCTCCTGCTGGTTGCCGGGCCGTTCGTCAACCACCCGTCGCCCGGCGTCGCCGCGCTCGGCCTCTGCTCCATCCTGACCACCGCGTTCGTCATCGCCGTCATGGCGTCGCCCGCCGGTGCCGCGCACTTCGCCGCCCACCGGCACTTGAGCGCGTGAGAAGGGGGGCGTCCCGGAGGACGCCGCCCTTCCGGCGGGGTCAGCGGGTCGCGAGGCCGAGGGCGCGGAAGGTGACCCGCTGGTCGAACCAGAGCAGCTCGACGGTCGCGGCGGCCATGGCTCCGGCGAGCGCGAGGTGCGCGGCGGTCCCGGTCACGTCGGCGCCGACAGCGCCGAGGACGACGTGCAGCCCGATCCGCAGCGCGATCAGCCCGAACGCGATCATGCGGGTGCGGCCGTCCTTCAGCATCGCCTTGACGAGCTTGATCCGGCGGCGCAGCACCGTCAGGCCGAGGACCGCGTTCACCGCCGCGATCCCGGCGACGACCATCCACGCCGAATGCCACGCGTGGCAGATGTCGTACGCCGCGCCGAGCACGCCCTCGAAGGCGAAGAACCAGATCGGGAGCGGCTTGATCGCGTCCAGCCCGTCCTGCCGGGCGGGCTCCGCGGCGGCCTGCCGGCGGGTGAGGGTGGCGTTCATGTCCGCTCCTTCGGGTGCGTGTCCTTCTGACACCCCGATCGTGCCGCCCGCGCCGGAACGGCGGCAGAGCCGTTCCGCGCACCTTCGGCCGGGACAAATGTCCTAGACCACCGATACCGTCGGGGCGCGTGAGCATCGAGGAACTGATGCGGCGGCTCGCCGCCAAGGAGACGCAGCGGGCGGCGGCCGACGAGCTGGTGGCGCTCGGCGAGCCCGCCGTCCGGCCCGTCCTGGACGCGCTGTGCGACGAGGAGTCGCCGGTCGAGTGGTCCACCAGCGCCACGATTCTGCGGCGCATCGGGCGTCCCGCCCTGGAACCGCTGATGGAGGCGATGGCCGCGGCGCCGACGCACGAGGTCGCGCGGCGCGCCGGCTGGGCGTACAGCGGGCTGGAGATCGACGACCTGGCGGCGTTCGAGCCCGGCCTGCGGCACCCGAGCCCCAAGGTGCGGAGCGACACCGCCTACGTCATGCAGCTCAAGGGCGAGCGGGCGCTCCCGTACGCGCCGCGCCTCATCGAGATGCTCGCCGACCCCGACGACGACGTCCGGCAGCGCGCGCAATGGGCGCTGGACGAGCTCGGCCCGGAGGTCGTGCCGCTGCTCCGGGAGGTCCGGCGGTCCCGCACGGCCGGCCGGCTGCGCCGCCCCGCCCTCGTCGCGCTCGCGTCCGCGGGCGGCCCCGAGGCGCTGGACGAGCGCGACCTCGCCCTCGTGCGCCGGCTCGTCCGGATCAAGATGCGGGACGAGGTCCCCGAGCCGATGCACCTGGACGGCTCATGGTTCGCGCTGCCCACCGGCGACCAGGACGCCGTCCTCGACGCGTTCGGCCTCTCCGACCCCGAGCCGGTCACGATGCGGATGGGCGCGGCGGCCTGGGGCCAGGAGCACCACGGCTGGGGCTGGATCGACAGCCACCGCATGTACGTCACGCCCCGCTTCGACGGCTGGACGCTGGTGTTCGGCTGCCCCGGGGATGACGACGACGACACCGAGCTGCGCGACACCGTCCTCGCCTGGTGCGAGCGGCTGAGCGCCCGCTTCGGCGCCGCGCACTGGTACGGGACGAGCTGCGGCGACGGCTGGACGGCGTGGTGCATCGCCGAGCAGGGGCGCGTCGTCCGGTACTACGACGCCTTCGAGGAGGACGACCAGGTCGGCACCGGCCACCCCGCCGAGGACGGCTACCTGCTCCCGCACGAGGACGGGTTCCCCGACGACGCCTTCGACGGCGTCGACACGTCCGATTCCGAGGCGTTCCGCGCCCGCTACGAGCAGGTCAAGGCGGAGCTCGGCATCCCGGACACCTGCGAGGCGCCGGAGATCGCGGCCCGCGCGTCCGTCGACCCGTCCGCGCTCGGACCGGGCACGCGGGTCGAGGGCCACGGCGTCCTCGCCCTGACCGCCACGGGCCGCGAGGAGGGCCACCCGCGCGGCGCCCTCCCGATCTAGCGCGCGCCCTCCCGATCGAGCGCGCGGCCGCGACGAGCGCGCGGCCGCGGCGGGCGCGGTCAGCCGGCGCTGGCCAGCGCGGTGGCGTGCGCCGTTACCAGGGTGCGCAGCGCCCGCTCGGTCGCCTCGTCCGCCGGGGTGAGGACGAAGAGCCGCTGGTCGGAGCCGTCCAGCGCGGCGAGCATGTCGTAGGCGACCGTCATCGTGCCGGCCGTCGCGTGCCGGATCCGCTTCGTGCCCGTCGACCGCTCGTGGACGTGCTGGTCGTCCCACCACGCCGCGAACTCGCGGCTCGCCGCCCGCAGCTCGGCGATCAGCTCGGCGAGGTGCGCGTCGTCCGGGTGCCGGGCCTGGTTGACGCGCAGGTTGCCGACCATCTCGGCGGCGAACGCCGCCCAGTCGAGGTTCGTCTCGCGGGTCTCCGGATCCAGGAACAGCATGCGGGCCGTGTTGCCGAGCCGCCCGTGGCCGAACTTCGGGCCGAACAGCGCGGCCGCCGCCGCGTTGCGGCCCAGGATGTCGAACCGGAAGTCCACCACGTAGGCGGGCAGCAGCGGCATCCCGTCGAGGACGGCACGCAGGCTCCCGCCGAGCGGCGCCGGGACGTGCTGCGGCGGCGGCGCCTCGCCGCGCGCGATGAGGTGCAGGTGGACGCGCTCTGCCGGGGACAGCAGCAGCGCCGCCGCGATGCCGTCCAGCACCCCCGACCCGGGCGTCCCGACCCGGCCCTGCTCCAGCCGGACGTACCAGTCGACGCTCACCGCCGCGAGCTCGGCGACCTCCTGCCGGCGCAGGCCGGGCGTGCGGCGGCGGCCCAGGTCGGGAAGCCCCACGTCCGCCGGGCGGACCCGTTCCCGCGCGGCCCGCAGGAAGGCCGCCAGTTCGCCGCGTCGTGCCGTCATCGTCCCAGGATGGCGCATTCCGGGCCGGTGAGGGTGGCACTCCGCGTACCAGGATGCGGACGACCTGTACCAGTCTCCGAGACGCCGGGATCGTTGCGGCCATGAGGAAACGAGCCATCGCCGCCCTGACCGCCGCCGTCACCGCCGCGTCCGTGACCGCCGCGTCCGCCCAGACCGTCCCCGCCTTCGGGTACCACAAGGTGCGCACCGCGGTCCCGAAAGAGGCCGCGCACTTCCGCGTCACCAGCCCCGACCTGGCCCACGGCACGTTCCCCGCCGCCTCGTACGCCGACGCGTTCGGCTGCACCGGCGGGAACGTCCCGCCCCGGCTGTCCTGGTCCGGCGCCCCCGCCGGCACGCGGAGCTTCGCCGTCACCATGTTCGACCCCGACGCACCCACCGGCAGCGGCTTCTGGCATTGGTCGGTGCGCGACCTGCCCGCCACCGCCACGTCCGTCCCGGCCGGCGCCGCCGCGGGCGCCAACGACGCCGGGACCACCGGCTACCTGGGCCCCTGCCCGCCCGCCGGGGACCGTCCGCACCACTACGAGATCACCGTGCTGGCCCTGGACGTCCCGGACGCCGGCGTCCCCGCCACCGCGAGCCCGGCCCTGGCGTCCTTCGCCCTGGGCTCCCACGTGATCGCCTACGCCCGCCTGACCGCCACCGCCACCTCGTGATCCGCGCGATGCCCGCAGGTCTCGGTTACTTGACGCTCAACCGCAAGTAGCTGAGACTGGGCGGACCCGCACGGGAGGCCACTTGGACGGGACACGGACGCGCGGCGCCTCGACCGCGACCCACACCGCGCTCTACCGGCAGCTCCTCGCCGAGATCGAGGGGCGGTTCCTCGCCCCGCTTGACGCGTTGCTCGGCGGCGACGCGTCGCTCGCCGCCCTGCGCCGCCGGGTCGACGCGGACGCGCAGACGTGGGCGGCGCAGATCCTCGGCCCCGACCAGGCCCTCGCCCGGTCCGCCGCGCTCCGTGCGCTGGCGGTCGTCCAGCCGTCCGACCCGGATCCGTCCTGGTGGCGGACGCCGTTCGGGGAGGCCGTCGTCCGGCTGGTCGGCCACCCCGCCCGCGCCTCGGTCAGCCGCTCGGTCGCCGGCGCCATGCTCGGCATCACCCGCCAGGGCGTCCAGGACCTGGTCAACCGCGGCAAGCTCGCCCGCCACCCGGACGGCGGCGTCTCCGTCGCGTCCATCCGCGACCGCGCCGCCCGGTGAACTTCCTCGACGTCCTCGACGCGGAGGCGCGGCGCGCACCGTCCGCCCGCCTGCACGCGTTCCCCCTGCCCGCCGCATGCGCGGGCCCGTCCACCGGCACCGCCCTCTGGGCCGCCTTCCACCTCGCCGCGAAAATGCGCCGCGAGCATCGCCGCGGCGCCATAGCCACCCTGATCTGCGACGACGGCGCCCTCTACAAGAACACCTACTACAACGATTCCTGGCTGGCCACCAAAGCCCTGAACCCGGCCCCCTACCAAGCCGTCTACCCCCACTACCTCAAAACCGCAGAGCTCAGAACCCCCGAATGACCGAGACGCTGCGAAGAACGCACTGCCCGTACGACATGATCCGCCCATGACATGGGGCATAGGCGGAATCCCGCGCCCGGACAGCCGACCCTCGGCGAAGCCGGTGTTGTACCTGGACATCGACGGCGTCCTGAACCCGGAGGCGCCCAGCCGTCCGGAGAAATTCACCGAGCACCGCATCGGCCGCATCACCGTCCGCCTTTCGGGCGAGCACGCCGAATGGCTGGCGGAGCTGGGGGAGTGTTACGAGCTGGTCTGGGCGAGCACTTGGGAGGAGCACGCCAACACCTACATCGGCCCTCTTCTCGGGCTGCCTGAGCTGCCCTATGTGGCGTTGACGGCCTACAGGTACCGGCCCGACGATCCGAGGTTGCCGGTGACGCAGCTCCCGCGGATGCGGAAATGGGCGCCGATTCTCCGGCACGCGGACGGGCGCCGCTTCGCCTGGCTGGACGACGTCATCCCGTTCAGGGCCCGGCGCCAGGCGTGGCCTCATCGCGGCATCCGCCTCGTTCCCGTCTCTCCCGCCGAGGGGCTGCGACGACGGCATGTCGACGGGTTGCTCGCCTGGCGGGGGTGAACCGCGGGGTGCCGGGCGTGGGATGGGGCCCGATCGCGGGAGGATGCTCGTTTTTTTGACATTGTGGACATAAGCCGCTGGCTGGCATGGAATGGGGGCATCGCCGTCGATGGTGAATGGAGACGTCCATGCCCGGGATCACGCAGCGTTCGACGAGGGAACCCGCGGTGAAGACGCGGTTCCTGTCCCACGGAACGCTCAAGATCACCGATGTCGCCGCCAGCCGCCGGTTCTACGAGGAGGTCCTCGGGCTGGAGGTCGTCCAGCCGATGAAGGCGGCGCTCTACATTCGCCTCGGTGGCGACCACACGTATGTGTGTGTGGAATCGAAACCGGACCGGCCGGATATGCCGCTGCTGTATCACAATGGCCTGGACGTGGGCAGCGATGAGGAAGTGGACGAGGCGTACCGGGCCATCAGCGAGGTCGCGGACGAGTACGGCGTCAAGGAGCTGAACAAGCCGGTGCGGCAGCACGGCGTGTACTCGTTCTACCTCAAGGACCTGGACGGGAACTGGTGGGAGATCGGGCATCTGCCTCCCGGCGGGTACCGGTTCCGGTTCGCCGATCCGCGCAACGACCTGACCGGGCGCACCGACCTGACGGCGGCGGAGATCAAGGACGTGTTCGTCAATCCGCACGTGGAGGAGTGACCGGCGGGCTCAGCGGGTGCGGGCGACCTCGGCGGCGACGGCGCGGAAGGCGGGCAGGGTCTCGCCCTCGTCCGGGTTGAGGAACGTGCTCTTGACGATCACGACGTGGTACTTCGTCGAGACGTAGATGAGCTGGCCGCCGAGGCCGCTGGCGTAGTAGCCGTCGGTGCCGTCGATCCACCAGCCGAGCCCGTAGGACGGGCTGACGCCGGACGGGGTGCCCACCTGCGCCACCCAGGACGCCGGGACGACGCCGCGCCCGCCGTCCAGCATGAGCTTGCCCATGCGGGCGAAGTCGCGGTCGGTGGCGTAGATGCAGCAGTAGCCGAGGGCGTCGCCGTGGGAGTCGTTGCCGACGTAGGCGGTGGCGGCCATGCCGCCGGGGCCCCAGATCTTGTCCTGGAGGTACCGGTAGTACGGCTGGCCTGTGGCCCGCTGGAGGACGAGCGCGAGCACGGCGGTGTTCAGGCTCGTGTAGTTGAACTGGGTGCCCTGGTCGACGGCCTTGGTGCGGGTCGCGGCGAACTGGAGCGTGCTGTAGAGGCCGAGGCTGACGCCGACGTGCAGCGGGACGTCGTCGACGGTCTCGTTCCAGGCGATCCCGGACGCCATCCGGAGCAGGTTGCGGATCGTCACGGACCCGTAGGCGGTGTTCGCGAGCTCGGGGACGTAGGCGCCGGCGGTGTCGTCGATCGAGCGGATCCTGCCTTCACCGAGGGCGACGCCGATCGCGTCGGCGGTGTAGGACTTGGCCATCGACCAGGACTGGAACAGCGAGTCCTTGGAGTAGCCGGGCGCGTACCACTCGTCGACGATCTTGCTGCCGTCCAGGACGACGAAGCCCTGCGCGGCGCGGTTCAGGTAGTCCCGCACCGTGTGCGTCTGGCCGTTGTAGGTGTAGGTGACCTTGCCGAGGTCGTGCGGGTCGCTGGTCAGCTCGACGGGGTTCGCGGACGGGGTGAGCGGGTCGAAGTTGGGCAGCTTCGCCGCTTCGAGGGCGGCCGCGGTGGACGGCGAGACGGGCGGTCCGGGCGGTCCGGGCGTGGCGAGCGCGGGGGCGGCGGTGAGGCCGAGGGTGAGGGCGGTGGCGAGCGCGACGGCGGCGGGCCTGCGGCGCATGGGGGCTCCCGGGGGGTGGGGTGGTCGGGCATGCGACGTCGAATCGAATAGCGATCGTTTCGGATTCGGCCTACCGAAACGTAACCTCGCGCGGAAGCCCCGGGCTATGGCCAACGGTGACAAACCGGGGCGCGGAACGCGCACACCGGGTAGGGGGACGGCATGCCGGAGCTGCCC
The DNA here is from genome assembly GCF_040651755.1 of Actinomadura sp. NPDC048394. NCBI lineage: Bacteria > Bacillati > Actinomycetota > Actinomycetes > Streptosporangiales > Thermomonosporaceae > Actinomadura > Actinomadura sp. NPDC048394. The sequence continues at coordinate 110,251 of NZ_JBEZJL010000019.1, forward strand.
GATGTCGAGGGGTTCCGCCGGGTGCTCGCCGAGCACGCCGGCGACCGGATCCGGTCCGTCGAGGTGCGCGACGCCGGGGTGCTGCGCGGGGTGGACGCGCGGCGGCTGGAGCGCGCGCTGCGCGGGCACCGGTTCGAGGAGCCGCGCAGGCAGGGCAAATGGCTGATCGCGCCCGCCGAGGGCCCGGTGCTGATCCTCCATTTCGGGATGACCGGATCGCTGTCGTGGCATCCGGCGGGCGAGCCGGAACACCGGTACGACCGGGTCGTGTGGCGTCTCGACGGCGGTGAGCTGCGCTTCCGCGACATGCGCAAGCTCCAGGGCGTCCGCCTCGCCCGGGACGAGCGGGACGCGGAACGCCGGCTCGCGGACCTCGGCCCGGACGCGCTGGACCTGTCCCGCGACGACCTCGCCGGGCTGCTGGCGAAGCGCCGCGGGCGGCTCAAGTCCGCGCTGACGGACCAGTCGGTGATCGCGGGGCTCGGCAACCTGCTGGCCGACGAGATCTGCTGGCGGGCCCGGATCGACCCGCTGCGGCAGGCCCGTGACCTGGACGAGGACGAGATCAAGGCGCTGCACAGGGCGATGCGGGACGTCCTGCGGGCGTCGATCAAGGCGGAGCGGGTGCCGCCCCGCCGCACCTGGCTGACCGGGGCCCGCGACGACCCCGAGGGTACCTGCCCGCGCTGCGGGACGCGGCTGTCGCGGCGGCGTGCGTCCGGCCGGATGACCGTGTGGTGCCGCCACTGCCAGCCCGCCTGAACACCGAGCGTCCGAGCGTCCGAGCGTCCGGGAGCCTGGGCGGCGGGGCGTGAGCGGCGCAGGGTGAGCGGCCGGGGCGGGCGGCAGGGGGCCGCGTGGCCAAAGGGTCGCAGTGGGCTTACCTGGCGGGGCAGTTGTGGCCGGGTGTCCCGGGTTCGACTAACTTATTGCGAGAAGGTGGCAACTGCGGCTTCTATGCGCCGTTGAGCGTGAGTGGGTGGGCATGCACATTCCGGACGGATACCTCAGTCCGCAGACCTGCGCGGTGGGCTACGTCATCGCCGTGCCGGCCTGGGCGGTCGCGGTCCGCCGCGTGCAGCGGGTGGTCCGCAACCGGCACGTGCCGACGCTGGCGGTGCTGGCCGCCGTCAGCTTCCTGGTGATGATGTTCAACATCCCGATCCCGGACGGCACCACCGCGCACGCGATCGGCGCCACGATCATCGCGATCTTGCTGGGGCCGTGGGCGGCGGTGCTGGCGGTCAGCGTGGCGCTGGGCTTCCAGGCCCTGCTGTTCGGCGACGGCGGCGTCCTGGCGTTCGGCTTCAACTGCGCGAACATGGCCGTCCTCGCGCCGTTCGTCGGGTACGGGGTGTACAAGCTGATCGCCGGGCGGTCCGAGCTGACCGCGCCGCGCCGGGCCCTCGCCGCGGCCGCGGGCGGGTACGCGGGGATCAACGCGGCGGCGTTCGCGGCGGCGATCGAGTTCGGCGTCCAGCCCGACCTGTTCCACAACGCGGCGGGCGCGCCGCTGTACGCGCCGTACCACTTGGACCAGACGATCCCCGCGATGATGCTGGCGCACCTGACCATCGCGGGCATCGCCGAGGGCATCCTGACCGGCGGCGTCGTCGCGTACCTGCAGCGCGCCAACGTCCCGCTGCTGCGCGTCAACCACGCCGGGGTCGCCGCGCCCGGCGAGAAGGCCGCGGGGCCGCGCCGCGTCCGGCCGCTGCACGTCGCGCTCGGCGCGGTCGCGGTCATGGCCGTGCTGACCCCGCTCGGGCTGCTCGCGCCCGGCGGCGCGTTCGGCGAGGACGCCCCCGAGGACCTCGACCTGCACAAGTACGGCCTGTCGGCGGTGCCGAGCGGGCTGAACAAGTACAACGGCTTCTGGCACCACGCGCTGTTCAACGGCTACGACTTCACCTCGGACGCGCACCCGACGATCGGCTACATCGTCTCCGCCGTGGTCGGGATCGCGATCGTCGGCGCCGCGATCTTCCTGATCACGATGGCGGTCCGCTGGGTCGCCGCGCGGCGCGGCGCGTCCCGCGCCACCGCGCCGGGGGAGGTGCGGTCGTGAGCGAGCAGGCGGCCGTCTCCGAGCGGGTGCAGGTGCCGCAGTGGCTGCTGCAGCCGGAGCTGGGGATGTGCCCGTGCGGGTGCGTCGGCAAGCGGAAGAAGGGCAGCTACCTGCGCAAGACGCTGAACGGCGGCGCGGGGCTGCTGCGCCAGGTGATGTTCAGCGACGACACGGCGCGGCAGGACGGCCTCCTCCAGCGGATCGACCCGCGGGTGAAGTTCCTGTCGGTGATCGTGCTGCTGGTCGCGGCCGGGCTCGCCCGCAACATCCCGACGCTCGTCGCCGTGTACGCGGTGACGCTGGCGCTCGCCGCCGCGTCCCGGCTGCCGGTCGGGTTCTTCATCAAGCGGGTCTGGCTGTTCGTGCCGATCTTCACCGGGATCATGGTGCTGCCCGCGACGCTGTCGGTCGTGACGCACGGGGACGTCGTCCTGACGCTGTGGCACTGGCACGGGCACGCGCAGGGGTTCACCAGCCAGGGCCTGACGTCCGCGGGCCTGATCGTCAGCCGGGTCGCGGTGTCGATCTCGCTGGTGGTGCTGCTGACCCTGACGACGCCGTGGGTGCGGCTGCTCGCGGCGCTGCGCTCGGTCGGCGTCCCGCGGATCTTCATCCTGATCATCGGGATGGCGTACCGGTACATCTTCCTGCTGCTCAACACCGTCACCGACATGTACCAGGCGCGGACGTCCCGTACCATCGGGGCGGCCAAGCACGACGGCGGCGCCCGCGCCTTCCTCGGCGCCAGCGGCGGCGCGCTGTTCGGCAAGGCGAACCAACTCTCGGAAGAGGTGCACCAGGCGATGACGGCGCGCGGCTACCGCGGCGACGCCAAGACCCTCCAGTCGTTCCGGCTGAAGGGCCTCGACATCGCCGCCGCCCTCTGCTGCGCCGCGCTCGCCGCGGCGATTCTCATCGGGGACCACGTTCTTGGAAGCTGAAGCGGCACCGCAGACCCTCGCCACGGACGTCACGTTCGAATGCCGTGATGTGAGCTACTCCTACCTCGACCGGTATCCGGCGCTGGACGGGGTGTCGCTGACGGTCCGGCCCGGCGAGCGCGTCGCGCTGCTCGGCGCCAACGGCTGCGGCAAGTCGACGCTGCTCAAGCTGCTCGACGGGCTGGTCTTCCCGAGCTCCGGCGCGTTCACCGCGTTCGGGCATCCGGTCACCGAGGACACCCTGGAGGACGAGCAGTTCTCGCAGGCGTTCCGGTCCCGGGTCGGGTTCGTGTTCCAGAACTCCGACGCGCAGGTGTTCTCCCCGAACGTCCGCGAGGAGATCGCGTTCGGCCCGCTCCAGCTCGGGCTGGCCCCGGACGAGGCGTCCGCGCGGGTCGACGAGGTGATCGCGATGCTGGACATCGCGGCGCTGGCGGACCGGGCGCCGTTCCAGCTGTCCGGCGGGCAGAAGAAGCGCGTCGCGATCGCGTCGGTGCTGGCCACGAACCCCGAGGTGCTGCTGTTCGACGAGCCGACCGCGGCGCTCGACCCTCGCTCGCAGTACTGGCTCACCGACCTGATCGAGCAGCTCGGCGCGGCCGGGAAGACGATCGTGCACGCGACCCACGACCTCGACGTGCTGCCCCGCATCGCCGACCGCTGCGTGGTGTTCTCCGAGGAGCACCGGATCGTCGCGGAGGGCGCCCCGGAGGAGATCCTCGCCGACCGCGAGCTGCTCCTGTCGGTCAACCTCATCCATCCCGGCTCCCGCCTCCCCTAGCCCGCCACACGCCTCCCACCTGGGGTTTCCGGCGGATGCGCGCGGGCACGGTCCACTCGTTGCCATCGTGGGACCAAGCACGGGGACGGGAGGCTCTCAATGACGGCGTGGTACGGATCCGGCGGGATGGACCCGTTCGAGGAGATGCTCGCCCGGTTCTTCGGGACCCGGGCGCATCGGCGGCCGACCGAGCGGATCAACCTCGCCCGGCTGATGAGCGAGCCCGCGCGCGAGCTCGTCCGGGACGCGGCGACGCAGGCGGCGCAGTGGGGCAGCCGCGACCTCGACGCCGACCACCTGCTGTGGGCGGCGACGCGGCAGCAGGGCACCCGGCACTGGCTGGAGCGGGCGGGCGCCGACCCGGACGCGATCCAGCACGAGATCGAGAACCACGCGTACCGGGGGGAGCCGCGGGAGGTGCAGCCCGAGCTGACGCCGGCCGCCAAGCGCGCGCTGCTCGACTCGCACCAGGTCTCGCGCGCGCTCGGGTCGTCCTACATCGGCCCTGAGCATCTGCTGTTCGCGCTGGCGCTGGACCGGGGGTCGAGCGCGGGGCGCATCCTGGACGCGGCGCACGTCACGCCGGACTCGCTGAAGTCCGCGGCCGGGGGCGGCGGGCAGCCGCCCGCGAACGGGGGCGGCGAGGGCCGGTCCGACACCCCGACGCTGGACGAGTTCGGCCGCGACCTGACGGCGCTGGCCCGGGAGGGCCGGATCGACCCGGTGATCGGCCGGGACGAGGAGATCGAGGAGACCGTCGAGGTCCTGTCGCGGCGCACCAAGAACAACCCGGTGCTGATCGGCGACCCGGGCGTCGGCAAGACCGCGATCGCGGAGGGCCTCGCGCAGCGGATCGTGGACGACGACATCCCGGAGACGCTGCGGAACAAGCGGATCGTGCAGCTGGACCTGTCCGGCGTCGTCGCGGGCACCCGCTACCGGGGCGACTTCGAGGAGCGGCTGAAGAAGGTCGTCGACGAGATCCGCGAGCACGCCGACGAGCTGGTGGTGTTCATCGACGAGATCCACACCCTCGTCGGGGCGGGCGGCGCCGAGGGCGCGATGACCGCCGGGAACATGCTGAAGCCGGCGCTGGCGCGCGGCGAGCTGCACGTGGTCGGCGCGACGACGGTCGACGAGTACCGCCGCAACATCGAGAAGGACGCGGCGCTGGAGCGCCGCTTCCAGCCGATCATGGTGCCGGAGCCGTCCACCGACGACAGCATCGAGATCCTGCGCGGGCTGCGGGACCGGTACGAGGCGCACCACCAGGTCCGCTACACCGACGAGTCGCTGGTCGCGGCCGTCGACCTGTCCAGCCGGTACCTGACGGACCGGTTCCTGCCGGACAAGGCGATCGACCTGATCGACCAGGCGGGCGCGCGGGTGCGGCTGCGGTCCGGGACGCGCGACGGCGGGCGCCGCGAGCTGGAGGACCGGCTCGACCGGCGGCGCCGCGAGAAGGACCAGGCCGTCGCCGACGAGGACTACGAGAAGGCCAAGGAGCTCCGCGACGAGATCAACCGGCTGCAGACCGACCTCGCCGGGATGCGCGACGACCACGAGCCGGTCGGCGTCCCGGAGGTGACGACCGAGGACATCGCGGAGGTCGTGTCGCGGATCTCCGGCGTGCCGGTGACGCAGCTGACGCAGGCGGAGCGGGAGCGGCTGTCGCGGCTCGAGGAGCACCTGCACGAGCGCGTCATCGGCCAGGAGGACGCGGTCGCGGCGGTCGCGCGGGCCGTCCGGCGGTCCCGCGCGGGGATGGGCGACCCGGACCGTCCGATCGGCGGGTTCCTGTTCCTCGGCCCGACCGGCGTCGGCAAGACGGAGCTGGCGAAGGCCCTCGCCGAGGCGCTGTTCGGCAGCCAGGACCGGATGATCCGGTTCGACATGAGCGAGTTCCAGGAGCGGCACACCGTCAGCCGGCTGATGGGCGCGCCGCCCGGATACGTCGGCTACGAGGAGGCCGGGCAGCTCACCGACGCGGTGCGGCGGCAGCCGTACTCGGTGATCCTGCTGGACGAGATCGAGAAGGCGCACCAGGACGTGTTCAACGTGCTGCTGCAGCTGCTCGACGACGGCCGGCTCACCGACGCGCAGGGCCGCACCGTCGACTTCCGCAACACCGTGGTGATCATGACGAGCAACCTCGGCTCCGACCTGATCACCGGGCGGACCGAGATCGGGTTCGGCGGCCGGGAGGGCGAGGACACCGCGCTGCGCGACCGGATCATGCGCCGGCTGCGCGAGTCGTTCCGGCCCGAGTTCCTCAACCGGATCGACGAGATCATCGTGTTCCAGCGGCTGGAGGCGGGGCAGCTCCGGCAGATCACCGACCTGCTGCTGGACGAGACGCGCCGCCGGCTGCGCGCCCAGGACGTCACCGTGTCGTTCACCCCGGAGGCGGTCGACTGGATCGCCGAGCGCGGCCACCAGCCGGAGTTCGGCGCGCGCCCGCTGCGCCGCACCATCCAGCGGGAGGTGGACGACCAGCTGTCCGACCTGCTGCTGTCCGGGGACCTCGCGCACGGCCGGCACGTGGAGGTGTCCGCGGCGCCCGGCGGCCTCCAGTTCGACGTGTCCACGTCGGCGTCGCCGTCGGACCAGCCGATCACGTCGCGCTGACGCACCGCGCTCCTTCCCTCGGGGCGACGCTTTCCTCGCGGCGGGGGCCCGAACGGCCGGCGCCGGGCCATCATGGGTGGGCCCGGCACCGGGCATATAGGGCACATCCCGACGTGAGGAGGGCGTGTGCGAGCGCGAAGGAGCGTCACGCCGGCGTCCGCGCTGACGATCGCCGCCGCTGCCGCCGCACTGTGCGCCTGCGGAGGCGGAGGCTCGGGCGCGTCACCGGCGCCGTCCAGGACGGCGACCGCCACGCCGCCGCCGTCCCCGCCGATCACCGCAGCGCCGTCGCCCACGGAGTCCGCGCCGCCGGGGACGTCCGGGCCGACCAGGGCTTCGGGCCGGTGCCGGACGGACGGGCTGAAGGTCCGCATCAGCACCGCGGGACCGGCGGCCGGGCAGCGTTTCGCGTTCCTCACGCTGACGAACACCTCGGACTCGGCCTGCCACGTCCGCGGCTATGTCGGGATGCTGCTGCTCACGGCGTCCGACCAGCCGATCCGGACGAACCTCGAACGGCTCTCCCCGCCCGGCCCGCAGACCGTCGTCCTCCGGCCGGGCGGCAGCGCCTACGCGCGCCTGCAATGGACCGTCGTCCCGGGGGCGCGCGAGCCCGCGCACGGGGCCTGCGCCCCCACACCGGGCCTCGTCTGGATCACTCCGCCGGACGAACGCGCCCACCTCGCCGTCGCCTGGAACCAGGGCGTGGTCTGCGGCGGCGGCCACGTCTCGACCACCCCGCTGCGCCCCGGCGCCGCGCCCCGCTGACGGCGGACTATTGCATAATGCAATGGATCCGGCTGGGGAAGGAAGACCGTAGTGCCGAGACGCAACGCCGTCCCGTACGGGTACCGCCGCATCGACGACGCGCAGGGCAACTACGTGACGCAGCTCCCCGTCGAGCCGCAGGCGAGCGTCGTCCGCGAGATCATCAGCCGCGCGGCCCAGGGCCAGGCGATCGCCGGGATCCTGCGCGAGCTGGAGGCGCGGGGCGTCCCGGCGCCGCGCGGCGGCCCCCGCTGGTCCTGGACGGTCGTGCACGACATCGCCCGCAACCCCGCCTACATCGGGCGTCCGCCCGGCGCCGCCGACCCCGACGACCTCGACCGCGTGCACTGGACGCCGCTGGTCCCCGACCAGCTGTTCTTCACCGCGCAGCGCGCCCTCGCCCCGCCGCCGGGCGGCTCCCTGCCCGGATACCAGGCGGTCGGCCTGCTGCTCTGCGCCCTCGCCCCCTGCCGCGAGCTCCTCATGTCCTGCCTGCCGTCCCTGTCCTGACTACGATGATGCGGCAGACCCAGCGCGCGGGAAGCGAGCCGTGCGCGGAAAGCGAGTCGCAGTGCCGCCGCGTGACCAGACGACGCCCCGCCGGGCCGGCGGCGCCGCCCGTCCCAAGGGCGCCTACCACGTCGAGGCGCTCGCGAAGGGGCTGCGCATCCTCGGGCTGTTCTCCGAGCAGCGTCCCGCGATGAAGCTGACCGACATCGTCGCCGAGACGGGCCTGCCGATGCCGACCGCGTTCCGGATGGCGGCCACGCTCGCCGCCGAGGGGTTCCTGGAGCAGCTCCCGGACGGCGCGTACCGGCCCGCGCCGAAGGTGCTCACGCTCGGGTTCTCCGCGCTGCGCAGCCTCGACCTCGTGCAGCTCGCGGAGGGGCCGCTGCGCCGGCTCGTCGAGGCGACCGGGCAGACGGCGAACCTCGGCGTGCTGTCCGGCGACCACGTGCTGTACCTGGTCAGGCTGCGCAACAACGACCTGGTGACGGCGAACATCCAGGTGGGGTCGCGGCTCCCAGCCGTCCGCACGTCGATGGGCAAGCTGCTGCTCGCCCACCTGGACGGCGACGAGCTGGAGCGCGTGCTGACCGGCGACTCGTTCGCGGGGACGGCGGGCCCGAACGCGCTGGCCTCGCCGGACGAGCTGCGTCCCGCGCTGGCCGAGATCCGCGAGCGCGGCTGGGCCCTTCAGGACGAGGAGCTGGCGTACGGGCTGCGGTCGGTCGCGGGGCCGGTCCGGGACGCGTCCGGCGCGGTCGTCGCGGCGGTGAACGTGGCGGTGCCCGCCACCGAGGTCTCGACGGACCGCCTGCTGGAGCGGATCCGCCCGCTGGTCCTGCGGACGTGCGCCGAGATCACCATGCTCCTCGGCGGCCGCTGACCCCCCGTCAGCCCCACCGGCCGTGCACTTCGCGAGCGACCTGACGATGGTGCTGCTGGACGTGCACGCACCGGTGACACTGGCGCTGATCAGCGGGAGGCCGCCTTGTGGAAGCGGCCCGCCTGCATGATCACAGTGAGGTTGGCGGGGTCCTGGAGGAGGGCGACGTCCCGCGCCGGGTCGCCCTGGACGACCAGGAGGTCGGCCAGGTAGCCGGACGCGAGGACGCCCAGCTCGTCCGCCATGCCCATGACCTCGCCGCCCCACTTCGTCGCGGCGACGAGCGCCTCGGACGGGGTGTAGCCGAACAGGTCCACGAAGAGCTGCAGGTCGCGGGCGTTGCGGCCGATCGGCGTCTGCGGGAAGCCGTAGTCGCCGCCCGGCAGGACGCGGATGCCGCGCCTGCGCATCTCCGGGTACAGCGCCGTCTGCGCCTCCAGCTGCGCGACCGACCCCATGCGCTCGGCCATCGCCCGGTCGATGCCGAACTCCTCCGCCTCGTGGACGTTCGCCCACATGATCCCGACGGCCGGGGCGGTGAACAGCTCGTCCTTGTGCTCCTCGAGCAGGTCGAGGGCCTCCTCGTCGGCGTACGAGCAGTGGTACACCGACCGGAACCCGTTCCGGACGGCCAGCTTGATCGACTCGGGGTTCTGCGCGTGGCAGTTCAGCCACACGCCCGCCTCCCGCGCCGCCGCGCCGGCCGCCGCGGCCTGCTCGGCGGTGTACTGGGTCTGCATCGAGCCGCCGGGGACGAACACGTCGTCGTTGCTGAGCAGCAGCTTCACCGAGTCGAACCCGAGCGCGGCCTGCTCGGCGATGAAGCGCGCGACGCCCGTCGGGGTGGTGTTCTCGGCGCCGTGCCGGACGGGGTTGTTGTCGCGCTCGAAGCTGGCGGCGCGCAGCCGCGGCCCGGGCGTCTCGCCGGCCGCGATGCGGTCGCGGAGCTGGACCTCCACGTTGCCCGGCGTCAGCGAGCCCGCCGAGTACGCGCTGGTGAAGCCCGCGTCGAGGAGGATCCGGGCGTTGCGCTCGGCGAGCGCGAGGTGCTCCTCGGCGGTGGGCGGGTTCCCGAAGAACGAGACGTCGACCGGCGGGTTGAAGCCGGGTTCGAGGTGGCCGACGGCGGACGGGAACGTCAGGTGCGCGTGCCCCTCGATCAGGCCCGGCATGACGGTCGCGCCCGTGCAGTCGACCACGGTGGCGCCCTCGGGGGCCGGGGAGTGGCCCGGACGGACGGCGGCGATCCGGTCGCCGCGCACGACGACCTCGCCGGGGAACGGCTCCCGGCCCGTCCCGTCGAACACCGATCCGCCGGTGAAGACGATCTCGCCCATCGCGGGCCTCCCTTCTAACTTTCAGTGTATGAAAGTCACTTTCTCAAAGTGGTAGTGCCAGCGTAATCCAGGTCACGCCACGGCGCCACGGGCGAAGTCCAGCGACGCCGCGAACACGGCGGCGACGTCCGGTGCGTTCCGCCAGATGTGGTCCGCGCCCTCGACCGGCCGGAACTCCACCGGCACGCCCGCCGCCCGCAGCGCGTCCGCCATCCGCTCGCTCTGCGTCATCGGCACGAACCGGTCCGCCGTCCCGTGCCAGAGCTGGAACGGCGGCGCGCCCGCGTGGACGTGGTTGATCGGGCCGGCCTCGGCGGCGAGGTCCGGGACGTCGCGGACGGCCGCGCCGAGCAGCCGCGACTCACGCGACGCCGGGTCGGCCGGATCCGGCATCGCGGACAGGTCGTACACCCCGTACCAGCCGACGACGGCCGCGATCCCCGGGCCGGTGAGGGCGGCGAGCGCGGCCAGGTGCGCCCCGGCCGACTCGCCCCACGCCACGATCCGCGACCCGTCGAACCCGTGCTCGCCGCCGTGCTCGCGCAGCCACCCGACCGCCGCCCGGACGTCGTGGAGCTGCGCCGGGTACCGGGCCTCGCCCGACAGCCGGTAGTCCACGGACGCGACGGCGAACCCGGCCTCGGCGATCCGCTCGAACGGCGACGGCCGCCAATCGGCGAACTCGTGCCCGAAGTCGCGGCGCGTGCACCGCTGCCAGCCGCCGCCGTGCACGAACAGCACGACCGGCGCGGCGTCCACAGGGGGCAGGTAGAGGTCGAGCAGCAGCGGCCGGTACCCGACCTCCGCCGCGTATTCGACGCCCTCCAGGACCCGGACGGTCACGGCGCACCGCCCGCCGCGACGAACCGCTGCGTGATGCTCCCGACCCCCTCCAGCTCGCTGACCAGGACCTCGCCCGGCCGGACGAACCGCTTCGGGGTGCGCGCGTTGCCGACGCCCGGCGGCGTCCCGGTGAAGACCAGGTCGCCGGGGAACAGCCGGCAGACCCGCGACAGCCGGACGACCAGCTCCGGAATGTCGTAGATCATCGACGACGTGCGGGCGCTCTGCACCGTCTCGCCCGCCAGGCTGCAGGAGATCGCGAGGTCGGCGGGGTCGTCGAACGCGTCGGGGGTGACGAGCCAGGGGCCGGTCGGGCCGAAGTTCGCGTGCGACTTGGCCAGGCTGAACTGCGGCTTCGCGCCCGCGAGCTGCGCCGTCCGCTCGGACAGGTCCTGGCCGAGGGTGATGCCCGCGACGTGGTCCCAGGCGTCCTCGCGCCGCACCCGGTACGCCTCCCGGGAGATCGCGACGACCGCCTCGACCTCCCAGTCCACCGTGTCGGACGGCAGCTCGACGTCGCAGACCGGACCGGCGAGGCAGCTCGCGAACTTCGTGAACGTCACCGGCGCCGATTCCGGCGGGTATCCGGCTTCGGCGGCGTGCTCGGCGTAGTTGATCCCGATCGCGAACACCTGCGACGGGCGCGGGACGGGCGCCCCGAGGTCCTCGACCGCGAACGGCGCGCCCTGCGCGGCGTCGAGCCCGGCGGCCCAGCCGCGGAACGCGTCCCACTCGGCGAAGACGGCCTGCGGGTCGGCGGCGAACCGCCCGCCGCTCGCCTCCGCCACGTCGATCGCCGCGTCGCCCCCGTCCGTGTCGTCCACGACCACGACGAGGCGGCCCTTGAGGTTGGCGATCCTCACCAGTCGACCTTCTCCGGAGCAGGCTCGCCGTGCGCTTCCTGCCAGGACACGACGTGGTTGCGCAGCGTCCCGACGCCCTCGATCTCGGCCTCGACCACGTCGCCGGGACGCAGGTAGAAGTCGAACGGGTTCGGCTGCACGGCCGCGACGCCCGAGACGGTGCCGGTGGTGATGATGTCGCCGGCGCTGAAGATCTGCGGCGAGTGGTACGCCACCAGGTGCGGGATCGACACGCGCATCTGCTTGGTGTGCCCGGTCTGCCGGACGTCGCCGTTCACCCGCAGCTGCATCGCGAGGTTCTGCATGTCGTCGATCTCGTCGGCGGTGACGATGTACGGGCCGATCGGGCAGAACGTGTCGATCGCCTTGCTGAACGAGAACACGCCCGACTCCATCTCGCGGCGCTGGATGTCGCGCGCGGTGATGTCGTTGAAGACGGTGAACCCGGCGATGTGCTCCAGCGCCTCGTCGGGGCCGAAGAACTTGCCGGGCTTGCCGATGATCACGGCCAGCTCCAGCTCGTAGTCCAGCTCCTTGGTGAGGTGCTCGGGGTACACGATCGGGTCGTCCGGGCCGATGATCGCGTCGACGTTCTGGAAGAACACGATGCCCTTGTGCACCGGGTGCGACCAGTTGACGGCCTGCAGCTCCTCGTGGTGGTCGGCGAAGTTGCCGGCGGTGTGGAAGAACTTCTTCGGCGTGATCGGCGCGCGCAGCCGCACGTCCGCCAGCTTCAGCCGCTCGCCGGTCTCGCCGACCTTCCCGTCCCGCTCGAAGTACGCGCGGGTGGACGGGACGTCCAGCTCGATGACGTCGTCGCCGTCGAGCCGCCCGACCCGGCCCTCGTCGAAAGTGATCAGTTTCATGGCTTCCAGTTTCCTCGGTGAATGGGGGAATCGGCAGGTCAGGGACGGTCCGGACGGCCGCGCGAGGCGCGCTTCTCGATCGCCGAGAGCGCCGCGTTGACGGCGAGCGCGCCGATGCACACGACCAGGACCATGGCGTCCAGCGCGGCGGCGCCGTGGTTGGTGATCTGGGTGGAGATGAACGTGCCGACGCCGTCCACCGAGATCATCAGCTCCGCGAGCAGCACGCCGAGCAGCGACAGCGCCGCGCCGATCTTCAGCGCGCCGATGATGTCCGGCAGGCAGGCGGGCACGACCAGGAACAGCAGCCGGCGCAGCCGCCCGGCGCCCATGGCGCGGCCGGAGTCCAGCACGGCGGGCTCGACCGCCGCGCCCGCCGTCATCGTCATGAGGATCACCGGGATGATCCCGTGGATGACGCCGAACGCGATCTCCGAGCCGTCGCCGAGGCCGAGCCAGAGCACGAACAGCGGGTACAGCGGCGCCATCGGAAGCGCGTACAGCACCGACACGACGTCGCGTCCGCCCAGGTAGACGTGCTTGTTGAGGCGCCCGAGCAGCAGCCCGACCGCGGGCCCGGCGACGGCGGTGATCGCGAACGCGACCAGGAACCGGTACGTGGTGTACCCGACGAGCGTCAGCGAGCCGCCCTCCAGCACCTTCGGCAGGCCGTCGGCGACGATCCGGCTCGGCGAGGTGAGGTAGTCGCCGCCCGCGTCCGTCAGCCGGGTCACCGCCTCCCACACCGCGACCAGCGCGGCGACCGTGCCCCAGCGGACGAGCTGGACCGCCGCCGCCTCCCGCGGCCGCGCCGTGCGCCGCGCGGCCGCGGGAGCGGCTCCGGTGATGGCCGTCATGTCACTTCGCCGCGGTGATCGCGGTGCTGAGGTAGGAGTCCTGCGCCGGCGACGACGTCGCGATGCCGAGCTTCGGCAGCGCCTTGGCGTAGCCGGCCATGCCCGCGGCGCTGATGCCGCCGTCCGGGGTGAAGCCGCCGATCAGCGCGTCGTAGGTCTGCTCCGCGATCGGCTTCGGCATGCCGAGCTTGGCCACGGCGAGCTCCACGGTCGGAGCCTTGTTGGCCTTCATCCAGGTCAGAGCCTTGGTGTAGGCACCGGCGAGCTTCTGCAGGTTCGCCTTGTTGCCGGAGATCGTGGACTTCTTCGCCATCAGCACGGCGAACTGCGAGTTCGGGCCGAGGACGTCCGCCGCCTTCTGCGCGATCCTGCCCTCGTGCTTGGCCTGGAGCAGGAACCCGAAGTTCACCGGCAGGACGAACCCGTCGACATCGCCGCGCTTCATCGCCGACATCGTCGCGGCGGGGTCGCCGAGCGGGACCTCCTTGACCTTCTCGAAGTCCACGCCGGACGCCTCGGCGGTCGCGCGGGTGATGTAGTCGGTGAGCGAGCCGGCCTTGGAGATGCCGAGCTTCTTCCCCGCGATGCCGGAGAAGCCGGTGATGCCGGACTTCTCGGGGACGATCAGCGCCATCGGGCTCTGCCCCATCACGCCGAAGAACGCCTGGGTGTCGAGCTTCTTCGCGGCGCCGGACACCGCGTCCAGCCCGGTCGCGGCGCCGACGTCGATCGACCCGCCGGTCATCGCCTTGGTGAGGTCGGACCCGGCGCTGAAGTCGACGACCTTGACGTCCAGCCCGGCGTCCTTGAAGAACCCCTGCTGGACGGCGACCCGGGCGGGCATCGCGTGCACGAAGTCCTGCGCCTGGACGAGCCCCAGCTTGATCGAGGTGGACGGTCCGGACGACCCGCCACCGCCGCACGCGGTGAGCGCGGCGGCGCACAGCGCCGCGACCGCGGCGATCCTTGCGGTGACCTTCATCGGGTAACGCCTTTCTGCAGCACGTGGGTGGTGAGCGAGAACAGGAGGTTGACGGCGACCGTGACCAGGCAGGCGATCACGATCCAGGCGAACAGGCCGGGGCTGTCGAGGCTCTGGCTGGCGGTGCCGAGCTGGTAGCCGATGCCGGCGGCGCCCGCGATGAACTCGGACGCGATGACGGTGACGAGGGCGAGCCCGAGCGACACGCGCATCGCGGCGAGCACAGGGCCGAGCACCGCCGGCAGCACGACCCCGGTGAGCCATTGCGCGCGGGTGGCGCCCATCGTCTGCGCAGCCGTGATCAGCCGGCCGTCGACGGTCGCGGTCGCGCGGGCCGCCGCGATCGCGATGGGGAAGAACGCGTACAGCGCGCCCAGCGCGATCTTGGAGTGCGAGCCGACCCCGAGCGTCGCCGCCAGCACCGGGTAGAGGATCACCAGCGGCAGCGCGTTCAGGCCGGTCAGGACGGGTTCGTACGCGCGGCGCAGCAGCCGCGACGAGCCGACGAGCACCCCCAGCGGGAGCGCGAGCACCGCCGCGATCCCGAACGCGGTCGCCGTCTCCTCCAGCGTGGTGCCGACCGGCTCCAGCAGCTTCGACGGCTCCGCGGCCAGGTCGGAGAGCGCCTGCCACACGTCGCCGATCGGCGGCAGCAGCAGCGGCGCGACCGCCCCCGTCCCGGCGAGCAGCGCCCACAGCGCGAGGACGGACGCGACCGTCCCCGCGTAGACGAGGACGCGGCGCGGCGCGATCACCGCACGTCTCCGGGGTCGTCCTCCAGCAGCAGCGCCGACAGCCGGTCGGTGAGCGCGTGGAACTCCGGTGTGCGCAGCACCTGCGGCTCGCGGGGGCGCGGCAGCGGGACCTCGATGATCTCCTTGATCGTCGCCGGGCGCGGCGTCATCACGATGATCCGGTCCGACAGGTACGCCGCCTCCGACAGGCTGTGCGTCACGAACAGCACCGTCTTGCCGTGCTCCTCCAGCAGCGTGACGAGCTGCTCGCCGATCTTCAGCCGGGACAGCTCGTCCAGCGCCGCGAACGGCTCGTCCAGCAGCAGGATCGACGCGTCCGACACCAGCGCCCGCGCGATCGCGACCCGCTGCCGCATCCCGCCCGACAGCTGGTGCGGGAAGCGGTGCGGGACGTCGCCGAGCCCGACCGCGCGCAGCGCGTCCAGCGCGCGCGCCCGCCGCTCGGCGCGGCCCACACCGGCGAACTGCAGGGCGATCTCGACGTTGCGCACTGCGCTGCGCCACGGGTACAGCGCGAGGTCCTGGAACACGAACGCCACGTCCCGGGGGCGGGGGCCGTCCACCGGCGTGCCGTCCACCAGCAGCTCCCCGGACACCGGCGCGAGCAGGCCGCCCACCGCGCGCAGCGCCGAGCTCTTCCCGCACCCGGACGGCCCGATCAGGCTGACGAACTCGCCCGGCCGCACGTCGAACGTCAGGTCCGTCGCCGCGGTCGTGTCGCCGTAGGCGAGGGTGAGGTCGCGGGCGGCCACCCTCGGTCGTTCCGCCTCCCGGACGCCTCCGGCCACGGCGCGGTCCTCGCGCTGTCCCGCCATGGCCCTACGCCCCGACCATGTTGAACCCGCCGTCGGCGAGCATGTAGGCGCCGGTGATGTGCGACGCGTCCTCGGTCGCGAGGAACAGCGCGGTGCCCGCGACGACCTCGGGCGGCGGGATCTGGCCCATCGGGGTCTGCGAGATCAGCTTCTCGCGGCGGCCCGACTTCCAGTCCTCGCGCTCCAGCGTCGCGCCGGTCTCCATGAACCCGGGCGCGAACGTGTTGACCCGGACGGCCGGCGCGAACGCCGCCGCGTACGACTTGGTGATGCCGAGCAGCCCGTACTTGGCGGCGGCGTACTGCGGAGCGCGCGCGCTGCCGCGCACCACGACGGTCGAGCCGATGTTCACGATCGAGCCGTGGCCCTGCTCCAGCATCCGGGACCCGAACTCGTGCGTCATCAGCAGCGTGCCCTTGACGTCGACGTCGATGACGCGGTCGAGGGACTCCTGCGTCAGCTCCTTCCACGACATCTGCTCGGTCGCGACGTCGCCGACGTTGTTGACCAGCACGTCCAGCTCGCCGGCGATCCCGAACACCTCGTCGGCGAGGGCGCGGATCGCGTCCCACGAGCCGATGTCGGCCTGCACGACGAACGCCTCGGCGCCCGCCTCGCGGACCCGCTCCGCGGTGCGCTCGGCGCCCTGCTTGGAGGAGTTGTAGTGCACCCCGACGCGGGCGCCCTCCTGCGCGGCGCGGACGGCGATCTCGGCGCCGAAGCCGGTGCCGGCCCCCGTCACCAGCACCGTCTTCCCCTCGAACCGCGGGAAGATCTTCTGAGCCATGTCGTTCTCCCTTTTCAGACGAGCGTGCGGCCGCCGTCGACGTACATGACGTGGCCCGTCATGAACGCCGCGTGCGGTGAGGACAGGAACAGGATCGGGCCGACGACCTCGGCGGGCGTGCCGAGCCGGCCCGCCGGCACGAGCCGGACAAGATCCTCGCGGACGCCGGGCCGCGCCAGGTACTCGGCGGTCAGCGGCGTCTCGACGTAGCCGGGCGCGATCGCGTTCACGGTGACGCCGTGCCGGGCCCACTCGGCGGCCATGACCCGCATCATCTGGTTCATCCCGCCCTTGGACGCCGCGTACGGCCCGTGCTTCTGGTGCGCGAGGTGCCCCGAAACCGAGGACAGGAAGACGATCCGGCCGTGGCCCGCCTCCACCATGTGCCGCCCGGCGGCCTGCGCCGCGCCGAACGCGGTGAACAGGTTGGTGCGCAGGATCCGCTCCCACTCGGCCTCGGTGAAGTCCAGCACCGGGCGGCGGTCGTTGATCCCGACGCAGTGCAGCAGCACGTCGAGGCCGCCCATCGTCTCGATCGCCTGCGCGACGACGGCGGCGCCGGCGCCCTCCTCGGTGAGGTCGGCGGCGATGGTGTGCGGCTTCGTCCCGCCGGGGCCGGGCTCCAGCGCGTCCAGCCGGTCCTGGTCCCGGTCGACCGCGGTGACGGCCGCGCCCGCGTCGAGGTAGCCGCGGGCGCACTCGGCGCCGATCCCGCCCACGCCGAGCACCAGCACCCGGGCGCCGTGCAGGCCCAGCCACGCGGTGCCCATGCCGGGCGCCGCCTGAGTCGTCCCGTCTGCCACTTGCGGTTCCTCGCCTTCCCCAACTAGCTTTCACTGTATGAAAGCTACTTTCACTAAGCATGAGTATGGTGTGACGCCGGTCATGGCGTCAAGGCGGGCCCCGGGCGGCGGGCCGTGACCCCCGTGACCTCCGGGGACGCGGGCGCCGAGCCGGACCGGTCGCGGTACCACATCGCCGCGCTCGCCAAGGGCCTGCAGGTCCTGAGCCTGTTCGACGGCGCGACGCTGTCCCTGCGCACCAGCGACATCGCCGCGCTGACCGGCATCCCCATGCCCACCGCGTTCCGGATCGTCTGCACCCTGGAGGACCTCGGCTACCTGGAGCGCCGGCACGACGGGACCGTCCAGCCCGGCGTCAAGGTGCTCACGCTCGGCTCGGCCGCGATGCGCGGCTCAGGCCTCGTGCAGCTCAGCGACCGGCCGCTGCGGCTGCTCGCCGACGCCACCGGCGAGACCGTCAACCTCGGCGTCCTCGTCGAGGACCGCGTCCTGTACCTCGCGCGGCTCCGCAACGCCGACCTCGTCACCGCCAACGTGCACGTCGGCTCGACGCTGCCCGCCACCTACACGTCCATGGGCAAGCTCCTGCTCGCCCACCTCCCTCCGGACGAGCTGGACCGCCGCCTCACCGACGCGTCGTTCGCGCCCGGCGCCGGGCCGAACGCGGTGCCCGACCGCGCCGCGCTCCACGCCCAGCTGGAGGAGATCCGCCGCGACGGGTACGCCGTCCAGGACCAGGAGCTCGCCCAGGGCCTGCGGTCGGTGTCGGTCCCCGTGCTCGGCCCGGACGGCGCCCCGGCGGCCGCGGTGAACGTCGCCGTGTCCGCCCTGCGCCGCCCCCTCGCCGACCTGCGCGGCGAGATCCTCGACCGGCTCCGCGCCACCGCCGCCGACATCACCACGAGACTGAGGACCCGATGACCCGCAAGCACCCGTTCCGCCCCGCCGACCTCGACGGCGACCGGCTCGCCCTCTACCGCTCCATCACCGAGGGCCCCCGCGCGCAGGGCCCCCGCCTGTTCGACCTGGTCTCGGACGACGGCGTGCTGCTCGGGCCGTTCAACGAGTTCCTGCTGCGCCCGGCGCTCGGCGACGCCCTCCAGCGGGTCGGCGCGGCCGTCCGGTACGAGGGCGCGCTCGGCGGCCGGGCCCGCGAGATGGCGATCCTCGTCGTCGCCGCCCACTGGGACAGCGCCTTCGAGCGGACCGCGCACGAGGCCGTCGGACGGGCCGCCGGGCTCACCGGCGCCGAGCTCGCCGCGATCGCCGCCGGCGCTCCGCTGGACCTCGACGACCCGATCGAGGCCGCCGTCCTCCGCCTCACCCGCGCCCTCGTCACCGGCGACGTCGACGACGCGACCTGGGAAGCCTGCGTCCCGCCGCTGGACCGCGAGACCGTCTTCGAACTGACCACCCTCGTCGGCTACTACGCCACCCTCGCCCTCCAGATGCGCGTCTTCCGCGTCTGACAGCGGGACCGTCGCGCACACTGGTCCTCCACGCGGGCGACGGAAGGACGGGACCGGAATGCGATCAGCCGGCGGCCACCGATGACCACCCGGGACCGCCGCGCCGCGCTGTCGCCGTGGCGGTTCATCGTCGTGTTCGGCGTCGTCTCCCTGCTCATGGACGTCGTGTACGAGGGCGCGCGGTCGGTCACCGGGCCGCTGCTCGCCTCGCTCGGCGCGTCCGCGACCGTGATCGGCGTCGTCACCGGGGCGGGCGAGGCCGCCGCGCTCGGCCTGCGGCTGGTGTCCGGCCCGCTCGCCGACCGCACCCGCCGGTTCTGGGCGCTCACCATCGGCGGGTACGCGCTGACCGCGGCCTCCGTGCCGCTGCTCGGCCTCGCCGGCGTCCTGTGGGCCGCGTGCGCGCTGGTCATCGCGGAACGCGTCGGCAAGGCCGTCCGGTCCCCGGCCAAGGACACGCTGCTCTCCCACGCCACCGCCACCACCGGACGGGGCCGCGGATTCGCCGTGCACGAGGCCCTGGACCAGATCGGCGCGTTCGTCGGCCCGCTGACCGTGGCGGGCGTGCTCGCGGTCACCGCCGACGACTACGCGCCCGCCCTCGGCGTCCTGGCCGTCCCGGGCGTGGCCGCGATGGCGATCCTGCTCTGGCTGCGCGCCCGCGTCCCCGCCCCCGCCGAGTACGAGCCGGGGGAGCACGAGCCCGCCGGCCGGGCGGGCGGGCCGCCACTCGAACGGGACGCCGCCGCGCCCGCGCTGCCGCGCGCCTTCTTCGTCTACGCGGCGTTCACCGCCGTCACCATGACGGGGTTCGCGACCTTCGGGGTGCTGTCGTTCCACCTCGTCCAGCGGCATCTGCTGGCCGCCGACCTCGTGCCGGTCGTGTACGCGGGGGCCATGGCCGCCGACGCCGTCTCCGCGCTGGCGAACGGCTGGCTCTACGACCGTGTCGGCCCGCGCGCGCTTGCCGTCCTGCCCGTCCTGTCGGCCGCGGTGCCCGTTCTTGCGTTCACCCGGTCGCTGGCCTTGGCCGTCGTGGGGGCGCTGGTGTGGGGCGCCGCCGTCGGGATCCAGGAGTCGACGCTGCGGGCGGTCGTCGCGGACCTCGTCCCGTCCCGGCGCAGGGCCACCGCCTACGGGATCTTCGCCGGCGTCCTCGGCGTGGCCGCGCTCGCGGGCGGCGCGCTCACCGGCGCCCTTTATGACCAGTCGGTCACCTTGCTGGTCGCCGCGGTCGTCGCGATCCAGGCCGCCGCGCTCGCCCTCCTCGCCGTCCTGCGCGGCCGGGCCGCCGGTGGGCGATCGGCGGGGTGATGAGTACCCGCCCGGCCCGCGGGAAGGACCTGCGCGAGCGAGCCCCGGCCGGGGGCCGCCGCTGACGGTCGCGCGCCGAGCGGAAAGGACCTGCCATGCCGTCAGATCCCGAACCCGCGCCCCGCGAGGACCCCGGGACGGACGAGCACGCGGCCCCGCCCGTCCGCCCCGGCGAGGACCCCATGGTCGTCGTCGACCGGCTGCACGTCACCTACCGCGTGCTCGGCGCCGACACCGACGACGGCTCCTCGCGCGTCCGCCGGGCGCTGCGCCGCGGCCGGCCCCGGCCCCGCGAGGTCCACGCCCTGCGCGGCGTCTCGTTCGTCCTGCACCGCGGCGAGGCCGTCGGCGTCATCGGCTCCAACGGCTCCGGCAAGACCACCCTGCTCCGCAGCATCGCCGGGCTCCTGCCGAGCGACCGCGGCCAGGTCTTCACCTGCGGGCAGCCCGTCCTGCTCGGCGTGAACGCCGCGCTGATGAACGACCTCACCGGCGAGCGCAACATCGTCCTCGGCTGCCTCGCCATGGGCATGCCGCTGCGCGAGGTCCGCGAGAAGTACGACGACGTGGTGGAGTTCTCCGGGCTCGGCAAGTTCGTCGACATGCCGATGAGGACCTACTCGACCGGCATGGCGCAGCGCCTCCGGTTCGCCATCGCCACCGCGCAGACCAGCGAGATCCTCATGATCGACGAGGCGCTCGCCACCGGCGACGCCCGCTTCCGCCGGCGCAGCGAGGACCGCCTGAAGGAGCTGCGCGACGAGGCCGCCACCGTCGTCCTCGTCAGCCACAGCCTCGGCACCATCGAGGAGACCTGCGACCGGACGATCTGGCTCGACCACGGCCGCGTCCGCATGGACGGCCCGTCCGCCGACGTGGTGGCCGCCTACCGCGACGAGCACGAGTGACCCGCCGCGGCGGCCTGAACGCCGGTCAGGTCAGAAGAGGTAGCCGATCAGCAGGGCCGTCCACAGGACGGCGAGCCATCCGTCCGTCGCGGCCCGCAGCCAGCGGGGCGCGTGGCGGACCTCCATGAAGCAGCGGATGATCAGGCGGCACTTGACGAGGCCGAGCACGGCGATGGCGGCGACGAGCCCGTCGCCCAGCGCCGTCGCGGACCGGGATTCGCCGGGGGTGAGGAACCGGGCGAGGACGGTCGCGGCCGTCAGGGCGGCCCAGGCGGCGAGGACGGCCCCCCTGTCCTTCCTCAGGAGCCGGTCGTCGGATGCGCTCACGCGGGTCACCTCATCAGGTAGAGGAGGGCGAAGATGACGACCCACAGCAGGTCCACCATGTGCCAGAACAGGACGCTCTGCTCGACGATCGTGGGCCGCCGCCTGCGGGGACTCCGCAGCTCGCGGACCGCGACGCCGAGGACGAGCACGCCGAGGGCCAGGTGGACGAGGTGGACCCCCGTAAGAACGAAGTAGAAGCCGAAGAACCCGTCATGGATCGTGTGGCCCTGGCTGATCTCGGCGTGCCACTCGTAGGCCTTGATCAGGACGAAAAGCACGCCGCACGCGCCGGTGGCCCAGAGCAGCCGCTGGGCGCGCCGCCACGCCCCCTCCCGGACGGCGAGCACGGCGAGGGCGGCGAACAGGGAGCTGGTGAGCAGGACGACGGTGTTGGTGACGCCGATGTCGATGTCCAGGTGCCGCTGGGAGGCGGTGAACCGTCCGGCCGACATGGCGCGGAAGACCATGTAGGTGACGAAGTAGCAGCCGAAGAAGAACAGGTCGCCGAGGATCATCACCCACATGTCGGCATCGCCGGGCAGGCGCCGTTCGCGGGCCGGAGGGCGGGGGCGCGTCGTGGTGCCGGGAGCGGTCATCGGGCGCCCTCCGCCTCGTAGAGGGCGGGGGTGCGCGCGGTCTCGCGCGCGGCGGCCTTGCGGAGGAGGACCAGCAGGCAGGCGACCCACAGGCCGAAGATGACGATGGCGATGTAGAGGGTGATCATGCCGTTCCAGGCGAACGCGCCGGAATGGTGGAGCCACATCTGGCTGGCCACGATCTCGGTGACGATCTGCCAGACGGTCACGTAGCCGAACCACTTGGGGAAGATGCGGTTGCGGTCGTAGAAGACGGCGATGGCCAGGACGGTGTACGCGGCCGTGAAGCAGCCGAGGGACCCGTTGTACGACAGCATGCCGAGGTCGTAGAGCAGGTACAGGATGTCGGGAGAGCGGTCGGGACGGAACGTCGCGGTGAGCCAGCAGACCAGCAGCACCTGGAATCCGGGGACGGCGCCCACGCCCATGGCGGCTATGTAGGCGTAGGCGAGCATCTTGCCGGACGACATCCGCTTCATGAAGTAGCCGATGATGCCGTTGGAGATCGCGGCGCCTCCGGCGATCACCAGCAGGAACACGAAGCCGATCTGGATGCCGAGGTGGTGCTCGTCGAACCAGGCGGCGGCCTGCGGCCCGGTGACGTCCGGGCGGGGCGGCGGGGTGGCGCGCCCCAGCAGGCATATCCCGACCGACAGGGCGGTGTAGAAGGCGGTGAAAGCCCAGTAGACGAGCCAGACCTCCCGCTTGCCCGCGCGTTTCGGCTTCGCGGGCTCAGCGGCCCCCTCTTCGGCGGGAGCGGCGTCCGTGTCCGTCATGACGGCACCCCGTCCTGCTCGGCCTGGTGCCGGAGGGCGGCGCGCAGGACGAAGAACATCACCGCGGCGAAGAGGGCGAAGGCGCCGTTGCGCAGCCAGAACGACACCAGCCCGTCCCAGGCCAGGGGGCCGTCGCGGAACACCGCCGCGCCCGCCGAGGGCGCCATGGCCAGCGCGGTCAGCAGCGCGTAATGCCCCACCCATCGCGGGAAGACCGGCGCCCCGCGGTCGTCGGCGTAGACGGCCAGGGCCAGCAGCACGAACTGGGCGACCAGCATGCCGATCGGTGCGATGAAGAAGAGCCACCCGAGGTCGTTGAGCAGCTGGATCAGGTCGTCCCCCCGGCCGGGGCGGAAGGCGGCCGCGGCGAAGAAGACGTCCGACAGCGCGAACAGGGTCGCCCCGGCCACGACGGCGGTGAGGTAGGAGAAGGCGTAGATGTGGCTCTCGCTGCGCATCCGCTGCATCTGCACCATGATCAGGACGAAGAACGGGACGATCAGGATGCCGAACAGGTTGAAGCCGACCATGCTGAGCTGGATCAGCGCGGTGTCGTCCCGGTAGAACGCCCCGACCTCGGCCGCGCTCATGTCCGGCGACATGGGCGGGAAGAAGCCGGGGAAGGCGGCGAACAGCGCCAGCAGCACGAGCGCCAGCACGGGCGCGGACCAGAGGATCACCTGCTGGGCCCGCAGAGCCGAGTGGGACGACTCCTCTTCGTCGGTGAGGACCTCCATGCGCTTCCTCTCCATCGCCGGGTCGGAAAGCAGATTCTCCTATGAAGGAAGGCGGTCTTCCGTAGCTGGAGCATGCCTCGCTTCCTGACGGTAGTCAATAATCGAGACGCGGTAAGATCCCTTGCCATGGCGCATGTTCCACCCGGCCCGAGAGATGACCACGGTCAAGGAAGGGCCGTACCGGTGCGCGCGCGTTCCCACGCCAGCCGGGACGCGATCGTCCAGGGCGCGCTGGCCCTGTGGCGCACCAAGGGCTTCGCCGGGACCACCGTCACCGACATCTGCAAGGCCGCCGGCGTCTCCAAGGCGCTGTTCTACGTGTACTTCGCCCGCAAGGAGGACGTGCTCGCGGAGATCGAGGTGTTCACCATGCGCGACGCGCACCTCGCCGCCCGGGCCGTCGCGTCCCGCCCCTACACGCTCGCCGAACTGATCGAAGCCGTCGTCGAGGTCCTGGAGCGCAACATGCGCCGCTACCCGCCGGAGCTGGTCTTCGAAGCCGTCATCGAGACCTACCGCTTCGAACGGCGCGCCCTGGCCGGCGGTGCGACGGACGCCGACCTCGCCTTCCTCTTCCTCCAGCCCTTCCAGCAGGCGCACCGCGACGGCAGGCTCCCGGCGGAGGCGGACGTCGCGCGGACCGCGCGCGTCGCGCAGATGCTCGTCGCCGACGGCATCAGGGACTGGGCCGCCGCCGGCTTCACCGCCGACCCCCTGGCGGGGCCCCTCGCCCAGGAGATCAGCGCGCTGATCGGCGCCCGCTGAACCGCACCGGACGGGCTCGGATGCGGGTCAGGCGTCGGGGAGCCAGTTGCCGTGGAAGCCGGGCGGGACGCGGACGGGCAGGTGGACGACCGCGACCGGGTCGCCGGTGAAGTCCTGTGCGGAGATGATGACGAGGTCGGTGGCGCCGCGGTCGGCGTCGTGGGCGAGGGCCATCAGGTAGCCGTCGTCCTCGGCGGCGCCGGGCGCGGACGGGACGAAGACGGCCTCGCCGACCGCCGAGCCGGCGGCGAAGAGGCGGGTGTCGGTGCGGCCCGTCCGGTAGTCGTGCTTGAGGAGGCCCTCGCCGACGAGTTCGCCGGGCGACGACTCCGAGGTGACGGTGTAGCCGTAGCGGTGCGGCAGGGACGTCAGCCGCTCGTCGACGCGCGGGAACTCCTGGGAGCGGTCGTCGAGGGTCTCCTGGGTCACGGTTCCGGCGGCCGGGTCGATGGTCCAGCGGTCCAGGACGGGCGGCGGGTTGCCCTCCAGGCGGCCGTCCCGCAGGAAGCTGGGGAACTTCACCAGGTCCAGCACGATCCGGTCGCCGTCGTCGTAGGCGTTCATGGTGTGGAAGACCCAGCAGGGGTCGATGCCGATCCACTGCACGTCGGACGCGTCGCCGGTGCGGGGCAGCAGGCCGATCCGCGCGGGGTGCGCGTCGTTCCAGGCGTAGGGGAGGGCGGCGCCGGACGCGGCCAGCGGCATGGAGAACGTCACGGGCAGGTCGTAGACGATGACGTACTTCTCGGTGAGGGCGAGGTCGTGCACCATCGGGCTGTCGGAGACGGGGATCTCCACGGAGCGGGTGACGAGGCCGGCGGTGCTCAGCACCGTGTACTGGAGGTGCTCCCAGCCGAAGTAGTAGGCGATGGCGTGCAGCTCGCCGGTGGCGGGATCCTTCTTGGTGTGGGCGGTGTAGCCGCCCTTGAGGGTGCCGCCGAAGTCGCAGGGGCCGAGGGTGCCGAGGTCGTGGCTCAGCTCGTACGGCCGGAACCCGCCCTCGATCAGCGCGAACGTGCGGCCGGCGTGGCCGATCACGTTGGTGTTCGGGGCGATGTCGAAGCCGTCGAGGGCCGGCCCCTCCGGCCACGGCTCGCCGAGCTCGGCGGCGACGCGGCGGGACCGCACCCAGCGGTTCCGGTACCACTCGGCGCGGCCGTCGCGCAGCCGCACGCCGTGGACCATGCCGTCGCCCATGAACCAGTGGTAGGACTCGGGGTCGTCCAGCCCGAGCGGGTTCGGGCCGATCCGCAGGTAGCGGCCGTTGAGCTCGGCGGGGACGCGTCCGGTGACGGGCACGTCGTGCGCGGTGGTCTCCTCGGTGACGGGGGCGTAGGGGCCTTCCAGGAACGTGTTCGGCATCAGCGGCCTCGTTTCTCCGGGGCGGTGGGGGCGCGGAACAGGCCGGCTCCCATGGCGGCGAGGGTGGACTCGAAGACCTCGCCCGCGTCGGCGGGGAGGTGGCCGGCCAGCTCGAGGCTGACCACGCCGTGGATGGCGGCCCACAGGGACGCGGCGACGTGGCGCGGGTCGCCGCCGGACAGCAGCCCGGCGGCGGCGCAGGCGGCCACGGCGTCCTGCAGGATCGTGAAGGTCGCCGCGGCCTTCACGAGGGCCTCGTCGCTCGGCCGGAACCCGGGGATGGGCTCGCCGAACATCAGCCGGTAGTAGTTGCGGTCGGCCAGCGCGTTGTCCCGGTAGGCCCGGCCCAGGTCGGCGAGGTGCTCCAGCGGGTCGGAGCGCTCCGGCACCGCGGCCAGCCGCCGCCGGAACCGCTCGAACGCCTCCACGTACAGCGCCTCGATCAGCCCGGCCTTGCCGCCGAACATCCGGTACAGGACGGTCGTGGAGCAGCCGACCTCGGCGGCGATCCGGCGCAGCGCCAGCGCCCCGGGCCCCTCGGTGGCCAGCAGCCCGCTGGCGGCGTCCAGCAGCGAGGTGCGGATCGCCTCGTCGCCCCGCTGCTGGGCCAGCTCGTACGCGCTCGAAGCCATACCGTCCTCAATAACGCCGTTTTTGCTCGATAACGCTGTTATCGCACGCCCTCGAACCCCCCGTCAACCCCCGGCTGCGGATGAGTACTCGTACTCATGCAGGACGGCGGCGGGGCACCCGAGACTGGCGGCATGACTGCCTCGCAAGCAACGCCGGCAACGCCCAGCGGCGCCGTCCAGCGCGGGCCGGGTTGGGGAACCGACATCGGAGTGGCGATCCTGCTGATCGTCCTTCAGGTGCCGGTGGTCGGGTACTCGTGGCTCTCGGCGGGCATGGACGGCTGGGCGCGCAGCTTCGACGACGAGAACCAGTACGGTCCCGCCTGGGACCACGCCGTCCTCGCCACACGGATCGCCGCGTGCGCCGGGCTGGCGGTCGCCCTGATGCTTCTGGCGTTCGGCAGGTGCAGGCGCGGCTGGGTGACCGCCGTGACGCAGGGCGTCCTCGCCCTCGTCCTGCTGGGCGGAGCATACGCAGCGCACCGCGAGGCCCACCCACCCACGGCGCCCGTCCAGCAGGAACACAACAGCGAAGGCGTCACCTCCTGCACCGCCCAAGCCCACACCAAAGACGGCTGCAGATGATCGTCCGCGCAACTCAGAGCGGACCTTTCCAGGCCCGTCAGTCAGGCTCGCCTGGCCATGCCTCCGGGGGGTCGCCGAAAGCGCGACGACTGGCCTTCACGGCCAGGGCCGCCACGGCGGCGTTGGCGCCGCCGCCGATCACGGCGCCGATGCCGAACGGCGCCACCCTGCCCAGGACGATGACCCCCTGCTTGGTCCCGTACTTCGTGATGAAGTGCTTGCCCAGGACCTTGTTGATCTGACGCAGCGCGTCGGCGGGCACCTTGGCGACGATCTGCTTCGCCCAGTGCTTCCCCGTGACCTCGGCGGCCTTGGAGATGGTGCCGGAACCGGACCCGCCGAGCAAGATCCCCATCACGATCGTCCGGCGCCGTTCGAGCTCGTCGATGGGGACTCCGTGGACCTCGGCCACCGAGAGCGCGAAGAGGACGCTCAGCTCGAGGGACGAGAAGGTCTCGCCCGCCGTCAGCGCCAGCGCGACTCCCGTGCCGACCCCCGGCGCGGCCGCGGTCCCTCCGACCGCGGCGCCCGACCCGGTCAGGGCGCTGACGTACATCCGCTCCAGGTTCCGGATGACCTGCGCCGGTGACGCGTCCGGGTTCCGCTGGCGGGCCCGGGCGATGTTCTTGCGCACCAGCGGGCTCTGCAGGTCGATCGCCTTGTCCAGGAGGTCGAGGACTCGCTGCCCGCGTCCGGCCGGCTCCGGCTCCGGCCCCGGAACCGGTTCGGCGAGCGCATCTGTCGTCATGCCTGGAACTCCTCGGATCGTCACCTGGCGGTGGGGGGCTCTTACTCAAGCAGCCGAGTGGATCTCGTACCAGGCGGATCAGGCCACCGACCGGTGGAAAGGCCGAAGGCGGCCAACCTCCTCAAGGGCGCGGAGGCGCACGGCGGGCGCGTCGCCCGGCGTGCGCCTCGCCGGGGGGTCAGCCTTCTATGCGGTGTTGGGTCCAGAAGGAGGTGAGGTCGGTCGTGGTGGCCGCTTGGGCGGCCTTCTTGAACTCGGCGGTGGTGGAGATGCCGTACCAGTGGCTCTGCGCGTAGGTCTTGAGCAGGTTCGCCATGGCGGAGTCACCGATCACGCGCTGCAGGTCGTGCAGGGCGCACTTGCCGTAGTCGTAGACGACGGTGGAGTAGCGGGACGAGTGCGCGTCCCAGTACGCCATCGCGTTGGTGATCTTTTCGTCGGACGACGCCCAGGAGACGTTGTTCCAGCAGCCCGCGCCGCTGATGCCGCGGTACAGGTCGGTGGCGTAGTCGGCGAACGCCTCGTCCAGCCAGGGGTGGTTGTACTCGTCGTCGCCGACGATCCCGTACCACCACTGGTGCGCCAGCTCGTGCGGGAGCGCGACGTTGCTGACCAGGTCGAGAACGAACCCCGGGTACTCCATGCCGCCGAACCAGAAGTTGTTGTCGAGGATCGCGTCGACCTCGCCGTACGGGTAGGCGCCGAAGCGGCCGGAGTGCGCGTCGATCGCGTCGGTGGCGAGCGACAGCATCTGCTGGGCGCTGGACTGGCTGATGCCGCTCACCCAGTACATGTTCACCGTGACGCCGTTCGGCGAGGTGGCGGAGATCTTGGAGAACGGGCCCGCGCCCCAGGCGAACTCGCGGACGTGCGTCGCGGTCGCGGTCGTGACCGTCCGGCCGGACGAGCCGGGGGTGTCGACCGAGGTGCCGGTGGCGGGGACGGAGAGGGAACTCGGGTGGTCGAGCGTCACCTTGTAGTCGCTCGCCAGCCCGTAGAACGACTCGCCGTTGTTGGTGTACGGGTCGAGGTGCCAGCCGTCGCCGTCGTGGACGGCGAGGACGGGCAGCGCGTTGCCGAGGAAGTTGTACGCCCCGTCGTGCCCGAACCGGTCGGCGCCGGACGGCACCGCGATGGCGAGGTCGAACGCGACGGTCCCGCTCTGCCCCTGCGGCAGCGGGTTCGGCAGCGTCACCTTCATGGCGGTGCAGCCGACCGAGAGGGCGGACGCGGTGCCTCCGGTCACGTTGGTGACGGTGATGGGGGTGCTGGACGGGCAGGTGCCGTGGGCGTTGTCCCACAGCCGCAGGTAGACCTCGGAGAGCGGGGCGGAGTCGGTGTTGGTGAACGCGACCGACTCGTGGCCCTGCCAGTTGGCGCCGGACGTGTCGCTGGTGAGGTTGACGGTGTAGGACTGCGAATCGGGGGTGCGGGTGCCGTCGCCGGTCGGCGGGGGAGTGGTCCCGCCGGAGACGTCGAGGGCGACGTCGTCGAGGACGAAGCTGGTCTGGGCGCCGGAGTCCTCCGTCCCGGTGAAGGTGAGCGTGACGGTCCTGCCCGCGTAGGCGGACGCGTCGAGGCTCTTCTTCACGTAGCCGGAGGCGGCGTCGAGGTTGGTGTAGGTGGCGACGGTGTCGCCGCCCATCTTCACGGCGAGCTTGTCGTAGGCGGTGCCGGGCGACTCGTCGGTGTCGACATGCAGGTAGAACGACAGGGTCGCCTTGCAGCCGGCGGGCAGCGTCACGGACTGCGACGCGGTGTCGGTGTGGGACGAGCCGTAGCCGTCGAGCCAGGCGAAGTGGGTGCCGGAGTGGGCGCTCTCACCGCTGCCGTTGGCGGACACGACGCCGGACGTGGTCGTCCACGGTGAGGTGCCGCTCTCGAACCCGCCGTTGGAGACGACCTGGGCGGACGAACAGTCGGTGAAGGTGGTGGCGTGTGCGGGCGCGGTCGCCGCGGCCAGGCCGGCCGCCGCGGTCGCCACGGCGGTGGCGGCGGCCAGGAGTCTGCTGTTCATGGTGCTCCTTGCTCATGACTGTCGCCGGTCCCCCAGCGGAGGGGACCGGCGACAGAGCGGGGGCTGGGGTTAGCGGGTCAGCCGGCGTTCAGGGCCACGTCGTCGAGGACGAAGCTCGTCTGGAGGTAGGCGTCCTCCGTGCCGGAGAAGGAGAGCGTGACCGTCTTGCCCGCGTAGGCGGACAGGTCGACGGTCTTCTGCGCGTAGCCCGAGTTGGCGTCGAGGTTGGAGTAGGACGCGACGGTCGTGCCGTTGGCCTTGACGGTCAGCTTGTCGTAGGCCGTGCCGGGCGACTCGTCGGTGTCGATGTGCAGGTAGTAGGTCAGGGTCGCCTTGCAGTTCGCCGGGATCGTCACCGACTGCGTGGCCGAGTCCGTGTGGGACTGCCCGTAGCCGTCGAGCCAGGCGAAGTGGGTGCCGGAGTGGGCGCTCTCGCCGCTGCCGTTGGCCGAGACGACGCCGGACGTGGTGGTCCACGGCGAGGTGCCGCTCTCGAACCCGCCGTTGGTCACCTTGTCGCCGGGCGCGGAGCAGCCGCCGCCACCGGGCGGGTTGACCGTCCAGTTGAAGGTGGCCGTGCCGGTCTGGCCGGAGGTGTTCTTGGCGGTGACCGTGACGGTGCTGGTGCCCGCGGTGGTCGGGGTGCCGGAGACGACGCCGGTGCTCGCGTTGATCGTCAGCCCGGCCGGCAGGCCGGTCGCGCTGTAGGTTAGCGCCTGCCCGTTCGGGTCACTGGCCTTGATCTGCACGCTCACGGGCTGGCCGACGGTGCTGGTCTGGTCGCCGGGGCTGGTGACCGTGGGGCCGCCGCCCTGGCCGGGGCAGGTGCCCGGGACGGGGTCGGACCCGGTGACGCTGACCGCCGCCCACGCGGCGTTGATGGTGTTGTACTCGGTGCAGTGCGTGCCGTACAGGTCGGCCGCGGCCTTCAGCGAGTCGGTGCGCGCCTGCGCGTAGTTCTCGTTGCTGTTGGCGTACGACGCCAGGGCCTTGTACCAGATCTTGGCGGCCTTGTCGTTGCCGATGCCCGTGACCGTGGAGCTGTTGCAGGTCGGGCTGTTGCCGTAGCCGTGGTCCCCGCTGCCGACGGCGGCGAGGAAGAACCAGTGCGCGAGCGGGCCGAGCGAGTAGTGCGGGTCCAGGCTGCCGTTGCTGCTGCTGTAGCAGTCGGGCGAGTTCCCGTCGAGCGACGGGTGGTACATCCAGCGCAGCGGCTGGTTGTCGCCGTTGATGTTGATCAGCTCGCCCATGGTGTAGTCGGGCGTGTCGTTCGGGTTGTTGGCGTAGAACTCCACCATCGTCCCGAAGATGTCGCTGGTGCCCTCGTTCATCCCGCCGGTCTCGCCGTTCTCCTCCCAGCCGACGAGGGCGCCGCTGACGCCGTGGCTCATCTCGTGGCCGGCGACGTCGAGCTCGACGAGCGGGCGGGCGTTGCTCTGGCCGTCGCCGTAGGTCATCTGGGTGCCGTCCCAGAACGCGTTGACGTAGGCGTTGCCGTAGTGGGTGCGGGACGGGACGCCGCGGCCGTCGCCGAAGATGCCGCTGCGGCCCTGGACGTTCTTGTAGTAGTCGTAGGTCATCGCGGCGCCGTAGTGGGCGTCGACGCCGGCGGAGGCAGGGTCGCTGTTGGTGCCGTTGCCGAAGGTCCCGGTGGTGTTGCTGAAGGTGGTCCCGGTCCCGGACGTGGCGTGGTTGAGGTTGGTGGTGTAGCCGTTGCCGTGGGACGGGTCCTTCATCGTCCACGTGCTGCCGGACTGCGTCAGGTCGAGGTTGACCGTCCCGACGTAGATGCCGTGGCCGGTGCCGGCGGTCAGCGCGGCCCGCGGGGCGGCGGGGGCGGCGGGAGCGGCGGCGCGGACGCCGGCGGGAGCGATGGTGTCGATCTCGTCGCTGCTCTGGAGGACGCGGCCCTTGCGGGCGTCGACCATGACGTGCAGCCTGCTCGGGGTCTGGTCGGCCTTGGTGCCGGACACGACGGTCTCCCAGACCAGCGTGGCGGACCGGCCGTCCATCTTGATCGCGAGCTTGGGCGCGGAGACCGCCGAGACGGTGCCCTTGATCTGCTTGCGGGCGAGCGCGGCGGCGTTCTGGGAGCTGACGGCGGGGGTGGTGCGGATCGCGCCGGAGGTGGCGGACGCGGTCTCCAGCGTCCGGTAGGAACCGTTGGGCTTGAGGTGGACGATGAGGTCGCCGCCGTAGACGGGCAGCCCCTTGTAGGTGCGGTCGAAGCGGACGTCGGCGGCGCCGTCGCGGCTGACGGCGACGGTCCGGACCTTGAACGCCTGGCCGCTCGCGCGGTGGGCGCGCGCGCCGTGCGCGTCGAGGGCCTTCTGCGCGTTCTTGATGGCCTTCTTGCGGGTGGACGGGGCGGGGTTCAGCGTGAAGTCGGCCTTGGAGAACGCGTTCGGGCCGGCGGGCTGCGACTTGGCCTTGGGGGTGGGCCGCGGGGTGGCCGCGGCCTGTGGTGCGACCGCGACGCCGGTGAGGGCGATCAGCGCGGCCGCCGATGAGGCGATCGCGATTGTCCGTTGGGACATGGGGGTGGTTGTCCTTTCACCACTGAAGCGGGTATCCCGTGGTGACGGGGGTGGACGTCCGGGCGCCGCGACATCCGCTCCCTTCTGCGTGATTTGCTTCAAGCCGGGCATCACGGACAAGCGCGAGTCTGTGGACACGTGAGCGTTTGCAGAAGCCTCACGGCGAACGCATAGGGATATCCCTATGGCCGCGGGCACACCCCGCCCGCGGGCCGGAGGAACTCAGCCGAACCGCAGGTCAGCGGCCGGACACCGCCAGCCGCGCGACGTCCACCCGGGAGCGGACGCCCAGCTTGCGGAACGTCCGGGTGAGGGCCGCCTCGACGGTCTTCACGCTGAGGAAGAGCCGGGACGCGATCTCCCGGTTGGTCGCGCCCTCGGCGACCAGCACGGCGACCTCCCGCTCGATGTCGGTGAGGACGTCCAGCGGGTGGGCGCCCGCGGACCTGTCCCGCTCCGGGCCCTGGTGCTCGTGCCTGCCGTGGTCGAGGTCCCGCAACTCGTCCTGGACGAGGTCCAGCCAGGGTTGGGCCTGCGCGCGGGCGAAGATGTTCCGCGCGCGCTGCAGGTCGGTGCGCCCCGCGTCCGTGTCTCCCGTGCGCGCGCGCAACAAGCCCAGCTCCAGCCAGGCCCGTCCCTCCTCCAGCCGATACGGCAGGGCCTGCGACTGCTCGACCGCGCGGACGAGCCCGTCCAGCGCGCCGTCCCGGTCGCCCTCCGCCGCGCGGACCAGCGCGGACGAGCGTTCCAGCACCGCCAGGACGCTGCGCCGCCCGAGCCGCGACGCCTGCGCCCTCGCCTCGGCCAGCACGTCCGCCGCGTCCTTCGTCCGGCCGACGGCGACGAGCGCGTCGGCGAGGTCGGCGTGCCAGCGGCGCACCGCCGGGTCGCCGAGCCCCTGCGACGTCTCCATCAGCCGGACCCGCTCCAGGATCCGCACCGCGGCGGCGGCGTCGCCGAGCCGCAGCCGCACCTGCGCCTCGGCGTGCAGCGCGCGCGGCAGGAACAGCAGGTCACCGTCGCTCTCGCTGTGCTGGAGCGCCTGCTCCGCCGCGGTGAGCGCCCGTTCGAGGTCGCCGCCCGCCGCCTCCGCCAGCGCCAGCGCGTACCACGACGGGCCCTGGCTCAGCCCGGAGTCCTCCGCGAGGTCGAGGCTCTGCCGGGCGAGGCTGAGCGCCTGCCGGCAGCGGCCCCGGTGGATCTCCACCTGGCTCATGCAGAACTGGCTCAGGCACAGGCTCTCGACGACGCCGCGCTGGCGGACGCCGTAGATCAGCGTCCGCAGCTCGTTGCGGGCCTCCTGCAGCCGGTCGTGCAGCAGGTGGTGCCGGTGCTTGAGGTAGATCGGCCCGTTGTGGTGCCACATGACCTGCGGCTCCTGCGGGTCGGCGAGCGCCCGGCGCAGCGTCTGCTCGCCCTCCGGGCGGCCCAGGAAGAACTCGATGTTCGCCTGCTTGGTCAGCGCGAGCAGCTCCGTCGCCCGGTCCCCGGCGACGGCGGCCAGCTCGGCGGACCGGCGCGCGTGCTCCAGCGCGGCCTCCGCCGAGCCCAGCACCATCCACGCCCGCCAGCTCAGCCGGTAGTGCAGCGGGGCGAGCAGCTCCGGCTCGCCCCGCGCGTCCTCCATCGCGCGCGGGAAGACCTCCTCCACCTCCGCCAGCGCCTGGCCGGAGGAGTCCATCACGACCATCCAGGCGCGCACCCGGTCGCGCGGCCGCGCGGTCGTCTCCAGCACCAGGTGCGCCAGCCGCCGCGCCAGCGGGTAGTCGCCCGCCGCGACGGCGTCCTCCGCCGCGCGCAGCCGGCGGCCGGCCTCGGCGTCCCGCTCGGTCTCGGGGGTGTGGTCGGCGGCCAGCTCGCCGAGGTGCGCCGCCGTCGCCAGGCCGCCGCGGCGGCGCGCCACGGCGGCGGCGTCCTCCAGCGTCCCGGCGATCCGCCGGTCCCGGCCCGAGGTCAGCTTCGCCAGGTGCAGGGCCCGCTCCACCGGATCGCGGACGGCCTGCGACAGCGCCGCGTGCGCCGCCTTCCGCTCGACGGCCTCCGCCTCGGCGTAGATGACGGCCGACAGCAGCGGGTGGGTGAACCGGATCTGCCCGCCCGCGTCCACGTCCACGATGCCCTGCCGTTCGGCCTCCGCCAGGTCCGCGCCGCCGGCCCGGCGCAGCAGCTCGACCGACGGGCGGCTCGCCGCGCTCGCCATCAGCAGCGTCTCGCGGGTGGCCCGGGGCAGCGCGCTCACCCGCTTCTGGATGAGCACCGACAGGCTCTGCGGGATCGGCAGGGCGCCGCCCGGCGCGCGGCCGTCGTCCAGCGCGCCGCTCTCCACCGCGCTGCGCGCGAGCTCCACGGCGAAGAACGGGTTCCCGCCGCTCGCCCGGTGGATCCGGGCCAGCTGCGAGCGCGGCCAGGACCGGCCGAACCGGTCCGCCAGCAGCGCCGCGAGCTCCGCCGCCGTCATCGGCGGCACCTTCAGCGTCAGCACCGGCTTCGGGCACAGCCCCGCCGCGTCCCGCCACTGCCCGCCGGACCCGCGCGGGTCGCCGAACGACGCCCGGACGGAGACGACCATCCGCAGCGGCGGCGCGAGCCGCCCGGCCCGCCGCGCGACGAACGCGAGCAGCTCGCCGGTCGGCCGGTCCAGCCACTGCGCGTCGTCGACGAGGACGAGCCCGGGCCGGTCGGCGCACAGCATCCGCAGCGTGTGCAGCACGCCGAGGCGCAGGCACAGCAGGTCGCGCTCGCCGATCGGGACGTCGTGCAGCAGCAGCGCGGACCGCAGCGCGCGGCGCTCCGGCTCGGGCAGCCGGTCGACGACCTCGTCGGCGCCCTGCGCGACCAGGTCGATGAGGCCGAGGAACGGCAGGTGCCGCTCGGTCTCGGCGGGGCAG
Organism: Actinomadura sp. NPDC048394; assembly: GCF_040651755.1. Lineage (NCBI taxonomy): Bacteria > Bacillati > Actinomycetota > Actinomycetes > Streptosporangiales > Thermomonosporaceae > Actinomadura > Actinomadura sp. NPDC048394. The sequence goes on from NZ_JBEZJL010000019.1 coordinate 145,396, forward strand.
CACGCGAACACCCGGTGCCCGGCCGCGGCGTACTCGTCGGCGAGCGTGGACACGAGCGTGGACTTGCCGATCCCGGTGGGGCCGACGAGCAGCGCCCCGCCGCCTCCGGCGAGATGGCCGCGCACGTCGTTCAGCACGTTCTCCCGGCTCGGCGCCGGGGCGCCGCGGACGCGCTGGAGCCGTTCCCCGTCTGTTGCCGGAGGACGCGCAGGTGGGACGATGCCCATCGCGTCTCCGCCGGCCGGCCGGATCGCATGCCTCATCGCGTGGCCTCCGCACCGCCTGGGTCGGCGTGTGAACCCGTCGCGGACGGTAACCCGCTCCGCAACGGCAGTCAAGATCCCGGTGGCGGTCCGGCCGGGACGGCCCCGGCGGCCTCCGGAGACGCCCCCGGCGGCGGTCATGACTTCAAGTCAGTACGTCCATATGTAAGAACAAAGTATTGACTGGCCCTCGCCTGGCGGATACAAATGTGCCCCAAGCCACACAGATGACGAGAAGGTGAACAGAGGGTGAACACTCTCTGAACTTCACGTGACACGCCATCCCCTCGACCGGGCCATTGGAGGCACACCATGCGGGTCGGACTGTTGGGCGCGGGACGGATCGGGGCCTGGCACGCCCGGTTCCTCAGCGGACATCCGGCGGTCGGGGAACTGGTGATCGGCGACGCCGACGCGCGCCGCGCCGAGGCCCTCGCCGGTCCGCTCGGCGCCCGCGCCGCCGACCCCGACGCGGTGCTCGCCGCCGGCCCGGACGCGGTGCTCATCGCGACGCCCACCTCGACCCACGCCGACCTGCTCGTCCGGGCCTGCGAGGCGGGCGTGCCCGCGTTCTGCGAGAAGCCCGTCGCCCCCGACCTGCGCACCACGCTGGAGGTGCGCGACCGCGTCGCCAAGACCGGGGTGCCGGTGCACATCGGCTTCCAGCGCCGCTTCGACGCCGGGTACGCCGCCGCCCGCCAGGCGGTGCTGGACGGCCGGCTCGGCGACCTGCACCGCGTCCACCTCGTCACCGCGGACCCGGCGCCGCCGCCCGCCGAGTACGTCGCCTCGTCCGGCGGGATCTTCCGGGACTGCCACATCCACGACTTCGACATCCTGCGCTGGGTCACCGGCCGCGAGGTCGAGTCGGTGACGGCGGTGGGCGCCAACCGCGGCGACGGCTACTTCGCCGACGCGCACGACGTCGACACCAGCGCGGCCGTCCTGGTGCTGGACGACGGCACGATCGCGACGATGCAGGGGTCCCGCTACAACGGCGCCGGCTACGACGTCCGGATGGAGCTGTCCGGCACCGCCGGGACGTGGGTGGTCGGGCTGGACGAGCGGGCCGCGCTGCGGTCGGCCGAGCCGGGCGTCGACTGGCCGTCGGGGGACGCGTGGACCAACTTCTGGGACCGGTTCGAGCCCGCTTACGCGAGCGAGATTGGAACGTTCCTAGACATGGCGCGGGGCCACGCGGACAGCCCCTGCACCGTCGACGAGGCCCTGGAGGCGCTGCTCATCGCCGAGGCCGCCACCGTGTCGCTGCACGAGGAACGCCGCGTCCGGACCGCGGAGCTGCGATGATCTGGGCCATCGCGTTCGGCGCCGTCGCCCTCGCCTTCGTGTGGGTGACCGGCGTCAACGACGGCGCCGCGCTGCTCGGGCTGAGCGGCCGCTACCCCCGCTCGCCCGCGCCGCTGCTGATGCTGCTCGTCCTGCTGCCGCTGGTGCTCGTCCCGCAGCTCGCCGGCACCGCCGTCGCGCGGACCTTCACCGAGCGGCTCGCCGACCTCGGCGACCCGCACGGCGCGGTCGCGTTCCTGCTCGGCGTCACGGTCGCGCTCGGCGTCGTCGGGCTGCTGTCCCGCAAAGGCCTGCCGACCAGCCTCACCCTCGCGATCCTCGGCGGCATCGGCGGCGCCTGCCTCGGCATGGGCCTGCACGTCTCCTGGGACGGCCTCGCCACCGTCCTGCTCATCGGCGCGGCCGCTCCGCTCGTCGGGACGACCGTCGGCTACGGCCTCGGGCTCGCCTCGCGGCGGGTCCCCTCGTTCGCCGGCATGCCGCGCGCCGTCCGCACCGCCCACGTCGTCGCCTACGGCGCGCAGTGCGCCGCCTACGCCGCGAACGACGGGCAGAAGATGCTCGCCGTCGTCAGCGTCGCCCGCCAGGTCGTGACGACGCGGCGGCTCGGCGCGGTCGGGCCCGTCCAGCCCGCGCCGCTGATGCTGCTGCTGATCGCGGTGGTGTTCTGCGCGGGCGCGCTGAGCGCGGTGCACCGCGTGGGGGAGCGGCTCGGGCGCGGCCTCGTCCTCGCCCGCCCGCTGCACGTCGTCTCGACCGAGGCCGCCGCGGCGGCGTCGGTGGCGGCCAGCTCGCTCGCCGGCGCGCCCGTCAGCATGACCCAGTCCGTCACCGCCGGCGTCGTCGGCGTCGCCGCCAGCGAGGGCGCGTCCCGGGTGCGGTGGCAGAACGTCCTCGGCATCGGCGCGGCCTGGCTGTTCACGCTGCCGCTGGCGTTCGCCGCCGGCGCCGCCGGCGGCCTCGCCGCGAGGGCGCTGTGAGCGCCGCGGTGCGGCCCGCGCGCCGCTTCCGGCTCGTCTGGGACGACCTGCGCGGCCGGTCCGGGAACCGGGTGATCGACCAGGTCGGGCGGCAGATCCGCGCCGTCCGCGACGGCGCCGAGCTGGCCCGCGCGATGGCCGCCGGGCGCACCCCGCCCGCCGACGCGCGCGCCCGGATGGCCGAGATCGAGCACGCCGGCGACGCCGAGCGCGCCGCGCTCGCCGCGATGCTGCGCGGCGTGCTCGCCACCCCGATCGACCGCGAGGACCTGTTCCGGCTGTCGCGGTCCGTCGACGACATCCTCGACAACCTGCGCGACTTCGTCCGCGAGGCCGACCTGTTCGGCCCGCCGGACCTCGACTTCACCCTCGCACCGCTGGACGCCGTCCTCGACGGGCTGACCGCCCTCGACGGCGCCGTCCGGAAGGTCCTCGCCGAGCCCGCCGCCGTCACCCTCGCGGCGCTGGGCGCGCGCAAGGCCCGCAACCGGGTCCGGGAGACCCGGCAGGCCGAGCTGGCCCGCCTGTTCGCCGGACCGCTCGGCATCGACGTCCTGCGCGGCCGGGAGCTGCTCGCCCGGCTCGACGCGGTCGGCCGCCGCCTCGGCGAGGCGGCGGACGCGCTGTCGGACGCGATGCTCAAACGAAGTCACTGACCCCGCCGTCACCGAATGACCCCGCTGTCACCGCATGAGAGCCGCAGGTCGGGGGCCCGCGGATGCACACCGAGGAGAGAACTCACATGATCCGCACCATTCCCGCCGGGCGCCGCGCCCGGGCCGGTGCCGCGGCGGCCGCCGCCGTCGCCACCGCGCTGCTGAGCGCCTGCGCGCCGTCGACCAGCGGGCAGGCCGGCGGCGAGGGGACGCCGCTGCCGTCGGTGACCGTGGAGGACGCCGCGTCGTTCAAGCTGGACGACCTCGTCGCCGCCGCCAAGAAGGAGGGCAGCGTGCTCGCCTACGACGGCAGCGGCGACGTCAAGGACATGGCGGAGGCGTTCACGAAGAAGTACGGCATCAAGGCCGAGGGCGTGAAGTCCAAGGCCGCCGACACCGCCGAGAAGATGACCCGCGAGGCGCAGGCCAAGAACGTCACGATCGACGTGAACCTGTTCGAGGACGGCCCGATGCTCGTCGGGCAGCTGCTGCCGCAGCAGATCGTCAAGACGTGGATCCCGCCGGACCTCGCGCCGCACATCAGCGAGGCGAACCGCAACCCGCTGATGATGATCTCCAAGGCGTACGTGTTCGTCTACAACTCCAAGCTCAGCCCGCAGGGCTGCCCGGTGAAGAACATCTGGGACGTCACCGACGCCAAGTGGAAGGGCAAGGTGATGCTGCAGGACCCGCTGGGCAAGGAGGTCTTCACCCAGTGGTTCACGCAGATGGCCAAGCAGGGCGGCGACAAGCTCACCGCCGCCTACGAGCAGCTCGGCAAGGGCAAGCTCAAGCTGTCCGAGGACGACCCGGCGCACGAGTGGGTGAAGCGGTTCGCGCAGAACTCGCCGGTCCTGACCACCGAGGACGAGGACGTCGCCGCCGGGGTCGCCGCCCCGAACCAGACGCAGCAGCGCATCGGCCTGCTCTCCATCGCGAAGTTCCGCGACCTGGAGGAGAAGGGCTACCAGATGAAGGTCTGCGAGGGCATGAACCCGTGGGTCGGGTTCGCCTACCCGAAGTTCGCGACCATCGCGACCGGCTCCAAGCACCCGAACGCCGCGAAGCTCTTCGTGCACTTCGCGATGGAGAAGGAGGGCTTCGACCTGGAGGCCCACGCCGGCGGGGTGTCCGGTAACGACGCGGTCGGCGTCAGCAAGAACAACCCGCCCGGGCTGACGGACTGGAACACGCAGCTGTACCAGTTCTCCGCGAGCCAGCTGATCGCCGACTTCCGTGCCCGCCAGGACATCAAGGACTTCTGGCGGCTCAACCACCACTGATGTCCCGTCCGGCGGGCCGCCCCGAGCGGCGGCCCGCCCCGCCCGCACCCCCGCGGT